>JAEESA010000045.1 GCA_016286115.1 Lachnospiraceae bacterium | reverse complement strand
TCGTACAGTTTGCGGAGATGGGATCGATCTATATGAAATACGTGATGGGGATCCAGGATCCGAAGGTGGCGATCGTAAACATCGGCGCCGAAGAGGAAAAGGGAAATGCGCTCGTAAAGGAGACCTTCCCGCTGCTGCAGGCGTCGGACAAGATCCATTTTGTCGGCAGCATCGAAGCCAGGGAGATCCCGCACGGCGGCGCGGACGTGATCGTCTGCGAGGCCTTTACCGGGAACGTGATCCTAAAGCTTTATGAGGGCGTGGCGGCAACGCTGCTCTCGGCAGTGAAGCGGGGGCTGATGTCCACGCTCCGAAGCAAGATCGGCGCTCTCCTCATCAAGCCTGCGTTAAAGAAAACCCTGAAAAGCTTTGACAGCGCCCAGTACGGCGGCGCGCCGATGCTCGGGCTCAATGGCCTCGTGGTCAAGACCCACGGCAGCTCCAAGGCGCTGGAGATCAAAAACACGGTCCTGCAGTGCCAGACCTTTATTAAACAGGACATCAACGGAAAGATCAGAGAGAATCTGAAGTTGACAGATAAAAAGAGAGAAACCAAGGAGGGAGAGAAAACAGATGGAATTTGAAGTATTGGTAAAAGTGATCGCGGAAGTGATGAATGTGGATCCTGCAGAGGTTACGGAAGACACGACCTTTGTGGATGACCTCGGAGCGGACTCTTTGGACCTGTTCCAGATCATCAGCGGCGTGCAGGAGCAGCTCGGCATCGAAGAGTCCGACGAGTTTGATGAAGCCATGGGCAAAGTGGTGACGGTCGGCGACGCGGTGGAACTTCTGAAGAACGCAAAATAAATGGACGTTTGGGATGGCCATGTGGATGAGTCCGCATGGTCTTATTATGTGTAGGTCCGTATATGAAAGAACTTGACGAACTCGAAAAAAAACTGGGATACAGCTTTCGGGATAAAAACCTTCTGGCTAAGGCGCTGACGCACAGCTCCTATGTGTTTGAAAAGAAGGAAGATCCTTTAAGCTGTAACGAACGACTGGAGTTCCTCGGGGACGCAGTGCTGGAGCTGGTGTCGTCGGAATTTTTGTATGAAAACTATCCGGCAAAGCCGGAAGGAGAGCTGACGCGGATACGGGCTGCGCTGGTGTGGGAAGATGCGCTGTTTGAGTCGGCGGAAGAGGCCGGCATCGGGACGTTTCTCCGCCTCAGCAGGGGGGAAGAAAAAGAGGGCGGAAGGAAGAAGAAATCCGTGCTCTCGGACGCGTTTGAGGCCGTGATCGGCGCGATGTATCTGGACGGCGGGCTCGAACCGGCGAGAGATTTTATCCGTAGGTTTTGCCTTAAAGATATCCGGCGCCACGTCCTGCATCATGACTGCAAGAGCGCGCTGCAGGAGCTGACCCAGAAGGACGGGGGAGTGCTGCCTGAGTACCGGCTGGTTTCGGAAAGCGGGCCGGATCATCATAAGGAATTTGTTGTGGAAGTGCTTCTTAAGGGCAAGGTGCTCGGAACGGGCAGGGGAAGCTCACGAAAGACGGCCGAAAAGGAAGCAGCAAAGGAAGCATTAGAAAAACTGGAAGAGAATGTATCTGAAGAGCATTGAGGTGCAGGGCTTTAAGTCCTTTGCCAACAGGATCTTATTTGAATTTCATAACGGGATCACCGGGATCGTAGGTCCGAATGGCAGCGGAAAGAGCAATGTCGCCGATGCGGTGCGGTGGGTGCTTGGCGAGCAGAGCGCGAAAACGCTCCGCGGGGCGTCCATGACGGATGTGATCTTTTCCGGAACGGAAGAGAGGAAGCCCTTAAGCTATGCGTTTGTGGCGATCACGATGGATAACTCCGACCATTCTTTGCCTGTAGAATACGAAGAGGTGACCATCGCGCGGCGCGTGTACCGGTCCGGCGAGAGCGAGTATCTGATCAACGGAACCGCCTGCCGGCTGAAGGACGTGACCGAGATGCTTTACGATACGGGGATCGGCAAGGAAGGCTATTCCATTATCGGACAGGGCCAGATCGACCGCATTCTTTCCGGGAAACCGGAGGACAGGAGAGAGCTCTTTGATGAAGCGGCTGGGATCGTTAAGTTCAAACGCCGTAAATTTATCGCGGAAAAGAAGCTCGAAAAAGAACGTGATAATCTGGTCCGTGTAAAGGACATTTTGCGCGAGCTCGAGGGGAGAGTAGGCCCCCTGCAGCGCCAGTCGGAAGCGGCAAAACAGTATCTTCTTAAAAAAGAAGAACTGAAGGCTGCCGATCTTAATCGCTTCCTCGTTGAGATGGAAGACGCGGAGAAACGGCTGAAGGAGCTTAAGGAGAACGAGGAGCGTTCATCGGAAGAACTGAAGGAAGCAAACGAAGGCTTTGCGAAGATCCATCAGGACTATGAGGAGATGGAGAAGACGATCGCCGATCTGGACCGCCTTATCGAATCGACCCGTGAAGAGATCAACACCAGAGGGCTGGAAAAACAGCAGCTTGAAAATGATATCAAGCTTTTTCAGGAGCAGATCAAAACCGCGGAACGGTCGGAGGAACATATCAAGGAACGGCAGGGCGTGATCGGAAGGGAACTGTCGGAAAAGGAAGGCCTGAAGGAAAAGTACGAGAAAGAGCTTGCGTCTTTTCGCAAGGAACTGAATGAGATCGTGAAGAAACGAGAGTCTGCGGAGGCAGAGCTCTCGAAGATCCAAAAAGAGGCAAATGAAGCCAATGATATCATCCAGAAAGGGAGTCAGGAGATCATCGCGCTCCTTAACCAGCGGAATGAGATCAGCGCAAGGAAGGAACGTTCGGAAACCCTGCTGGAACAGACGAACCTGAAAAAGGCGGAGCTGTCCGCACAGCTTCTTCGCACGAAAAGCGAGAGCGCGGAAAAAGAGGCGGCGCTTAAGGTCTGCGAGGAACTGGAACAGCAGGCAGTAAAAGCCATTGAAGAGGCGCGCCGTGCTCTTGATGAGGCGAAGGAAAACCGGGCTTCACTCGGGAATTCGCTGGAGAAGGAACGGGCGGCGCTGGCGCAGAAAAAGGAAGAATACCAGAAGGAACGGTCGAAATTTGAAGCCCTGCAGAATATATCAGAGCGCTATGAGGGCTATGGAAACAGCGTCCGCTTTTTGATGGAACGCAGGAAAAAGTTCCCGAAAATGAAGGGCGTGGTCGCGGATCTGATCCGTGTGGAAAAGAAGTATGAGATCGCGATCGAAACCGCTCTCGGAGGGAATATCCAAAACGTCGTGACCGAGGATGAGGCCACGGCCAAGGAAGCGATCCGCTTTTTGAAAGAGGAAAAGAGGGGGCGTGCCACGTTCCTGCCGATGGAAAGCGTTCAGGGCAGAAACATGGAGAAACAGAAGGATTTTCTGGATGAGCCCGGCGTGATCGGTTTCGCGAATACGCTAGTCAAAACCAAGAAAGAATACGAGGGCATTGTATCCTATCTTCTCGGCCGTGTCTTTGCCGTGGATACGGTGGATCATGCACTTGCTTTGGCGAGGAAGAGCCATTATTCTCTTCACATCGTTACGCTGGAAGGCGAATATTTAAGCCCCGGCGGTTCCATTGCCGGCGGCGCGTTCCGAAACGCCAGCAACCTCCTCGGCCGGGGGAGAGAGCTGGAAGAACTGGAAAAGAAGATCGAAGAACTCCGCGAAGAAATTAAAAAAGGCGAGGCCAGGATCGAGGAGCTGAAAACGAAAGAAGATGAGGCACGGGAAACGGTGCGGAACCGGGATGCCCGGCTGCAGAAAGCCACGCTTGAAGAGAACACCGCATCGCTCAATCTGAACAATGCAAAGGAGCAGTGGAAGGCGGAAGAAGAGGCGTTCCAGAAGGTGCAGGCGGACCGCAGGGAACTCGAAGAAACCCTGCAGTCGATCAAAAAGGAACAGGCCGGGATCGAGGAAGAACTTGCAGAATCCAACCGCCGGGAAGAAGAGATCAAAGGCCTCAGGGCGGACCAGCAGAAGATCTACGACCAGCAGATCTACCTGGAAGAGGGAAGTAACAGAACCCTCAACGAGCTCTTCATGGAAGAGTCCGCGATCGGCCAGAGGACCAGCTTCTCGGAGGAGAACCTAAACCGTGTGGCGAGCGAGCTGGGAGCGCTTAAGGAAGAGACGGAAAAGCTTTCGGCGCAGCAGAAGGAAGTAAGGGAAGAAGCCGAGAAGAAGGCAAAGGACATCGAGAGCAGCAGGAAGAAGATCCTGGTGACGGAAGAGGCGGAGGAGAGCCTGAAAAAAAGGCTCGCGGAAACGATCCAAAAGAAGGAAGAGGTGCAGACACAGCACAAGGAATTCTTTGACAAGCGAAACAGCCTGACGGATCAGATCAACCGCCTGGATAAGGAGCTCTACCGTCTCCGCGCGCAGAGCGAAAAGATCGAGAATGACAGGGAAGGGCTTACGAACTATATCTGGGCCGAATATGAGATCACGCTCCATAACGCTTACGGATACCGGGACGAAAGCCTGGGCGACCTACCGGCCTTAAGGAGCAGGGCGGGGCGCTTAAAGGATGAGATCCGCCGCATGGGCGAGATCAACGTCAACGCCATCGAGGAATATAAAGAAGTCAATGAACGGTATACGTTCTTAAAGACACAGCATGATGATCTGATCGAATCGGAGCAGTCGCTGCTCGGCATAATCAAAGAACTGGAAGAGGGAATGCGGCAGCAGTTCGAGAAGGAATTCGCGGTCCTGCAAACAGAGTTCGACAAGGCCTTCAAGGAGCTCTTCGGAGGCGGAAAGGCGACGCTCGCGCTGCAGGAGGAAGAGGATATTTTAACCAGCGGGATCCTTATTAACGCGCAGCCTCCGGGGAAGAAACTGCAGAACATGATGCAGCTGTCCGGTGGGGAAAAAGCGCTGACGGCGATCGCCCTCCTGTTTGCGATCCAGAACATGAAACCGTCGCCGTTCTGTCTGCTTGATGAGATCGAAGCGGCTTTGGATGACTCCAACGTGGACCGGTTTGCGAAGTACCTCTCCAAACTGACAAAGTACACGCAGTTCATCATCATCACCCACCGCCGCGGCACGATGGCATCTGCTGACCGGCTCTACGGCATCACGATGCAGGAGAAAGGGGTTTCGGCGCTCGTGTCGGTGAACCTTATCGAAGACGAATTAAGTGAGTAATGTTTCTGCCCGGCAGGCCCGGGAAGAGGGAAGAATTATGGAAGAAGAACGGATAGAAGAGCAGACAGAAGAACCAAAGGAAGAGAAAAAGAAAAAAGAAGGCTTTTTTGCCAGATTAAAACGCGGGCTGCAGAAGACGAGGGAAACCTTTGCGGCCGGCTTCGCGGCGGTATTCACGAACGGGAAGATCGACGAGGAGTTTTTTGATAATCTGGAAGAAGTGCTGATCACCGGTGATATCGGGGTCAGGGAGACCGATAAGCTCATGACCGAGATCCGCGAGAAGGTGGAAAATGAGTACATCGTGGATCCGAAGATCGTGAAGAAGTGGCTTTTAGACGGGATCCGAAGAGAGATGGCGACGCCGCCGGATGCGTACCGGTTTGAGGAAGAGAAGTCCGCGGTGCTGATCGTCGGCGTGAACGGAGTCGGAAAGACCACGACCGTAGGGAAACTCGCCGGGAAGATGAAGGATCGTGGAAAGAAGGTTGTGATCGCGGCTGCGGATACGTTCCGCGCGGCTGCAGGAGAACAGCTCGAAGAGTGGGCAAGGCGCGCTGACGCGGAGCTGATCGGCGGAAGAGAAGGGTCGGATCCGGGCTCGGTTGTGTATGACGCGGCCGTGGCGGCAAAGGCCAGAAACGCGGATCTTTTGCTCGTGGATACGGCAGGGCGGCTTCATAACAAGAAGAACCTGATGAAGGAGCTGGAGAAGATCAATAGGATCCTTGAGAAGGAATATGCGGACGCCTATATGGAAACGCTGGTCGTTCTGGACGCGACGACGGGGCAGAACGCGCTCGAGCAGGCCCGGCAGTTCATGGAGGTGACGAAGCTCAGCGGGATCATTTTGACCAAGATGGACGGGACCGCGAAGGGCGGGATCGCGGTGGCGATCCAGTCGGAACTGAAGGTGCCGGTCAAGTACATCGGCGTGGGAGAGAGCATCGACGATCTGCAGAAATTTGACGCGGATTCGTTCGTGGATGCGATCTTCGGAGACGATTTTTAAAAGCAGCGAGTGAGGAAGAAGATGTTTCAGTTAGAGGATTTTGAAAAAGCGGAAAAAGTGGTGTCGGAGGTGACACTGGAAACGAAGCTGGTGTACAGCGAGTTTTTGAGCAGAGAGACCGGAAACCAGGTGTATCTGAAGCCGGAAAACATGCAGTATACCGGCGCGTATAAGGTGCGCGGGGCAACGGTGAAGATCAGCTCCCTGACGGAAGAGGAAAAGGCGAGGGGGCTGGTAACGGCCTCGGCCGGGAACCACGCGCAGGGCGTGGCGTACGCGGCGAAAAAGAACGGGCTTCACGCCGTGGTCGTCATGCCGAAGACCACGCCGCCGATCAAGGTGAACCGCACCAGAAGCCACGGCGCGGAGGTCGTGCTTCATGGGGATGTGTATGACGACGCGTTTCAAAAGGCAATGGAGCTTGCAGACGAAAAGGGCTATACCTTTATCCATCCGTTTGACGACCCGGTCGTGGCAACCGGCCAGGGCACGATCGCGATGGAGATCTTTAAGGAACTCCCGCTCGTGGAATATATCCTCGTGCCGGTGGGCGGCGGCGGACTGGCGGCCGGAGTTTCGGCGCTGGCAAAGCTCTTAAATCCGAACATCAAAGTCATCGGCGTGGAGCCGGAGGGGGCGGCCTGCCTGAGCGCGTCCTTAAAGGCCGGAAAAGTGGTGACGTTAGATCACGTCAGCACGATCGCGGACGGCACTGCGGTGAAGACGCCGGGCACGACGATCTTTCCGTATCTGCAGAAAAATCTGGATGACGTTGTTACGGTGGGAGACGACGAACTCGTTACGGCGTTTCTCGACATGGTCGAAAATCATAAGATGATCGTTGAAAATTCGGGGCTTTTGACCGTTGCGGCGGTGAAGCATCTGAAGCTGAAAGACAAGAGGATCGCTCTGGTGCTGTCGGGCGGAAATATGGATGTGATCACGATGAGTTCCGTCGTGCAGCAGGGGCTTATCTTCCGCGACCGTATCTTTACGGTGTCCGTGCTGCTGCCGGACCGTCCGGGAGAACTGGCCCGGGTGGCGGGCGTTGTGGCGTCGGCTTTGGGGAACGTGATAAAGCTCGAGCATAACCAGTTTGTTTCGACCAACCGGAACGCTGCGGTGGAACTGAAGATCACGATGGAATCCTTCGGCACGTCGCATAAGAAGGAGATCATCGATATGCTGGAAAAAGAAGGTTACCGGCCCAAGCTGGTGCAGACAAATCTGTGATGCGATGAAAAAAACAAAGGAAGCGGAGGAAGGCCGGGTCATTACGATCCATGACCTTCCCAAAGGGAAAAAGGTTCGGAAAAAGAAGAAAAAAACGGAAAAGAAAAAGACCGAAGGATGGTCCTTTGGTCTGGCTTTTCTTGCGGTCATCATTTCCCTGGCGATCGGCGCCGGCGGAGCCGTCCTTGCCGCGCTCGCGAACGGCGAAGGGATCCGCATCATCCGGCACTGGCCGATCGGCGTTTCCGCATTTGTATTCTCTTTTTCAACCTTCGGCTTCTTTTTCGGAAAACGGGAAACCGAACGCCTTTACGGCATTTTCATCGTGATCAGCGCGATCTGCATTGTCGCGGAGCTGGTCCTGATGTTTTCGTGATCAGTCTGAGGTTAAGATCTCCACGCTGGTCCGTTTCTTCTGCGAAGGATCCTCCTTCACACGGAAGTAGAACTGGATCAGCTCATTTTTTTCATTCACGAGCTTTTTCATCTCAAAATCGTTATAGCTTTCGATCATTTTCCCGAGCTTATTGAAGCGGTAGTTCCGGGGGTCAAAGCCCGGCACACGCTGGCTCAGGAGGTTTCCGATCACGGAGAGGTCCGTCCACCCTTCTTCATCGCCCTTGGCGTCGATAATGGACTTGATCTCACGCCGGATCTGTTTCTTGGAAGGCGTGGCTTTCTTGCGGTTCGCCCGCTCCTTTGAAGAGGCTTCCTCAGAAGGATTGTCTTCTTCGCTGTCTTCTCCGTTGGAGTTGTAGAGAAGGTCGAGGAATTTGAAGGTCTCACAGGCGGAGACCAAAGACCCCGGCGTTTTCTGTTCGCCCATGCCGATAACGAGCATGCCGGCTTCCCGAAGCCGCAGCGCCAGTTTCGTAAAATCCGAATCACTGGTCACAAGGCAGAACCCGTCAACCTGGCCGGAATAGAGGATGTCCATCGCATCGATGATGATGGCGGAATCCGAGGCGTTCTTCCCCTTGGTGTAGTTGAACTGGAAGACGGGGGTCAGGGCATAGGCTCTGAGCTCTTCCTGCCAGGCGTTGACGGAAGAATTGGTAAAATTTCCATACACCCTTTTATAGGTCGGCGTGCCGAACGCCGTGACCTCGTCCAGGATCAGCTTGATATATTTATTTGAGATGTTTTCCGCGTCGATCAGGACCGCGATCCTAAGTGTTTTTTCCATGAGCCCATTATAGCCCATACCAAAAGGAACTGGCAAGCGTAACTATTCAAAGTCTTGGAGGTCGTGAATTGTACCGGCAAGTCAAACAAAAATGTTGGCGATTTGAGCGGATTGTGGTATTATGGAGTTTGGGTTTTCAGAGGAGATGGGGGAAAAGCAATTGACTCTGGAGGAGGTATCAGATGGATTTTTCATTGTGGCTGTTCGCATCCAAGCAGCTGGCGCAGACCTATGAGATGTCGCAGGTCATTTATCAGCAGCTGCCGGAAGCAGAAAAGAAGGTTCTGAAAAAGGAGTATAACAGAACCGTCCTGGGGAAGGACGACGAAGAGGAGACGACCGGCGGGCGTTCGTTTAAGCCCGGCGATATTGTAAAGCATTTTAAGAGGGAAAGGAATTCGAAGGACGATAACGCCAGAAATAAGTACGTGTATCAGATCATCGGGATCGCGGAGAACGCCGATACCGGTGAGAAGCTGATGGTCTATCAGGCGATGTATGATGATTTCCGGCTCTATGTCCGGCCGCTGAAGCTCTTCATGAGCGAGGTGGATCATCAGATGTATCCGCAGATCAAACAGAAATATCGTTTTGAACTGAAATAAGTAAGAGGAGGAAGAGAAAATGAGTGTATGTCCGTCTTGCGGAAGCGAGATAGCGGCGGGAGAGAAGTTCTGCTCCAATTGCGGGCAGCCTGTCCCGGCGGAGAGTCAGGATCATCAGGGAAAGGCCATGACCTCAGGCTGTCCGGCCTGCGGCGGGGCGCTGCTTTTTGATCCGACATCGGGAAAACTGAAATGTGAATTTTGCGCTTCGGAGTATACTCCGGAAGAAGTGGAGGAGGCCTGGGCGGCGAAGGCGAAAGAAGCAGCCGGCGCCGGCGGAAAGGCGGAGATCGGCCCGGAGGATGAGATGAAGTCCTACAGCTGCAAGACCTGCGGCGCAGAGCTTCTGGCGGACCAGACCACGGCGGTCATGAAGTGTCCGTACTGCGGGAACCAGACGATCTTTCCGGCGCAGTTCTCCGGAAACATCAAGCCGGATTATATCATTCCGTTTGCCCACACCAAGAAAGAAGCGGAGGAGAAATATCTGTCTTACTATCAGAAACGGTTCCTGCTTCCGAAGTCCTTTAAAAGCGATAACCACGTGGAGGAGATCCAGGGTGTCTATGTCCCGTTCTGGCTCTTCAGCGGTGACCTGAGCATGGAAGGAAATTATAAGGCTGCGGATTATAAGAGGGATGACAAAGGAAACCGCATCTGTACCGGACGGTATGAGGTGGAACGCAAAGGGAACATCTCCTTTGAGAATGTTCCGGCGGATGCGTCGAAGCGGATGGATGATGCGCTCATGGATTCGGTCGAGCCGTATCAGATGGACGGGATGAAGAACTTCTCCCTGACCTACCTTCCGGGCTTCATGGCAGAGCGTTTTGACGTGGACATGAAGGACGATAAGGAGAGAACAAATAAGCGCGTGGAGAACACGCTCAGCGCCGCGGTGCAGAAGACCATTAAGCATGACGAGATCGAGAGCAAAACGGAGACGTTCTCCTATTCGAACGAAAAAGTGAATTATGCGCTGATGCCGGTGTGGCTTCTGATCACGAAATGGCAGGACAAGGAATATAAATTTGCGATGAACGGGCAGACCGGGAAGATGATCGGCGACCTTCCGATCAGTGTACCGAAGTTTTTGATGGTGATCCTTCCGATCTTTGCGGCGATCCTTGCGATCGGCATTGCGGCGCTCGGCACGGACTACATCGGCCAGACCCTTCTGGTGGATGCGATCGTGACCGGCATCATCGCCCTCATCATGTACGGCTCCATGAAGCCGGTGAGCAAGGCGAACGAGGCTACGGATTACATAACGAAGCCACTGGAGCTGACGCATTCTACGGAGAAGAAAGTTTGGTTCAAGTAATAGTTTAAGAAGTATTTGAACCGGGTGGAGAAGGATCCGGCTTGTGAGACCATTATCGGCAAAGCAAACCGTTGGACGCTACTCGTTACTGGTGTATGAGCACGAGCGCTTTTTATCAGCGAAGTGCGAATTTAGTAACGCAAGTAAGCATCCACGAGTGAAAACGTGTCTGCGTGTCGATGATGTGTCTCGCAGGCTGGATCCTTTATATTATGAGACAAAAACAAAATTGACAAGAAAAAAACTTGACAGCGGCGCTTCTTATGTGTAAGATAGGAAGGTATGGAAAAAGAAGTGTTCGACGCATATCTCTATGATTTCTACGGAGACCTGCTGGGAGAAAAGCAGAAACGGCTTTATGAAGCTTCCCGTTTTCAAGACCTTTCGCTTTCGGAGATCGCAGAAAATGAAGGGATCTCAAGACAGGGGGTGCATGACCTTCTGAAGAGGACTGAGGGGAAGCTCATGGAGTATGAAGAAAAGCTCCGGCTCGTGGAACGTTTTTTTAAGGCGGGGGAAAGACTTGATCTTATGGCGGAGAAAACGCCGGCGATCCAGGCGGAAGTGAAGGAAATCAAGGATATTTTGTTCGGAGAGATGAATGGCATTTGACAGCTTAACCGATAAACTGCAGAACGTATTTAAAGCGCTGCGGAGCAAGGGACTGCTCACCGAAGCGGATGTGCGGGAAGCCATGAAGGAAGTAAAGATGGCGCTTCTCGAGGCGGACGTGAACTTTAAGGTTGTGAAGCAGTTCGTGAATTCCGTGACGGAACGGGCGGTCGGCGCTGATGTGATGAACGGCCTGAATCCGGCCCAGATGGTGATCAAGATCGTGAATGAAGAGATGATCGCTCTGATGGGAGAGGAGCAGGAGCTGACCTTAAAGAGTCCGGCGGATCTGACGATCCTGATGATGGTCGGCCTTCAGGGTGCCGGTAAAACGACGACGGCGGCGAAGCTAGCCGGGAAGTTCCGGTCGGCGGGGCGGCGGCCTCTTCTGGCGGCCTGTGACGTGTACCGGCCCGCGGCTATGGAACAGCTCCGTGTGAACGGGGAAAAGGTGAACGTGCCCGTATACTTACGCGAGGGTGCGAAGGACGCGGTGGCTTTGGCAAAGGAAGCCGTGGAGGAAGCAAAACGGCAGGGCTGTAACCTTCTGATCATCGATACGGCCGGACGTCTCCAGATCGATGAGACATTGATGCAGGAGCTCTGCGATATCAAGACCAACGTGGACGTGACGGAAACGCTCCTCGTGGTCGATGCGATGACAGGCCAGGAAGCCGTGAATGTTTCCAAAACCTTTGATGAGAAGGTGGGGATCGACGGCGTGATCCTGACCAAGCTCGACGGCGATACGAGAGGCGGCGCGGCGCTTTCGGTGCGGCATGTGACCGGAAAACCGATCTACTACGCCGGTATGGGCGAGAAGCTGTCCGACCTTGAGAAATTCATTCCCGAGCGGATGGCGAGCCGGATCCTCGGCATGGGCGATATATTGACCTTGATCGAGAAGGCCGAGAGCGAACTGGATGAAAAGAAAGCCCGCGAGATGGAGCAGAAGCTCCGGAAGGCGGAATTTGACTTTAACGATTATCTGGAGTCCATGAGCCAGATGAAGAAGATGGGCGGGATCGCATCGATCCTTTCGATGCTGCCCGGGATCGGGAAATCACAGATGTCACAGCTCAATGACGCGGTGGACGACCAGAAGCTTTCCCGGATCGAGGCAATGATCATGTCCATGACCCCGAAGGAGCGGGCAAACCCGTCGCTCCTCAATCCGAGCCGAAAGAACCGGATCGCGAAGGGCGCCGGCGTGGACATCGGGGAAGTGAACCGGCTGGTCAAGCAGTTCGAACAGGCCAAAAAGATGATGAAACAGATGCCGGGAATGATGGGTGGCAAGAAAGGGAGACGCGGAGGTTTCCAGTTTCCTTTCTAGAATAATTTTTATCATATTAATCATTAGTTTTAAGGAGGAAATAAAGAAATGGTTAAGATCAGACTGCGCAGGATGGGACAGAAGAAAGCGCCTTTTTACAGGATCATCGTGGCGGATTCCAATTCGCCGAGAGACGGCCGCTTTATCGAGGAACTCGGAACCTATGATCCGATGAAGGATCCCACGGAATTCCATGTGGATGAAGAGGCAGCAAAGAAGTGGCTCCAGAATGGCGCAAGACCGACCGACACCGTGCTTCGCATCTTTAAGTCTGCCGGTATTGTAAAATAACAGAGGTAGATGCGAATGAAAGAATTGGTGGAAGTGATCGCGAAAGCGCTGGTGGACCACCCGTCTGAGGTAGTGGTTTCCGAAAGGGAAAAAGACCGGACTACCGTTGTGTCGCTTCAGGTTGCCAAGTCGGACATGGGCAAGGTGATCGGAAAGAAGGGACGCATTGCGAAAGCGATCCGAAATGTGGTCAAAGCGGCCAGCAGCCGTACCGACCGTAAGGTGGTCGTGGAGATTGAAGAAGAATGACAGAGGACTTTCGAATCGGCGTTATCTTAAGACCGCATGGTGTTAAGGGGGAGATGAAGGTCCATCCAACCACGGGAGACCCCGAACGGTTTCGAAAACTGAAAGAAGTTCAGGTACGGACGAAGGGAAAAGAAGAATCTTATTCCGTTGCGTCCGTACGCTTTTTTAAGGATCAGGTTCTCTTAAAACTGGAAGGGATCAACAGCCCCGAAGAAGCGGATGCGTTTCGAAAGAGCGAGCTTTTTGTCAGCCGTGATCAGGCGATCCCGCTTGGGGAGAATGAGTATTATGTTCCGGATCTTTTGGGAAGCACGGTCTCGGATGAAGAGGACCGTGTGATCGGGACCTTGTCTGATGTCCTTACCGGCAGCGCAAATGATGTGTATGTGGTGACGGACGGGAACGGAAAAGAGATCCTGCTGCCCGCGATCAGAGAGTGCATTTTGTCGGTGGATCCCGAAAACAAGAAGGTGCGCGTGCATCTGATGAAGGGGCTGCCGTTATGAAGTTTTATGTACTGACCATTTTTCCGGAAATGGTGGAAACTATGCTTCGCACCAGCATTCTCGGGCGCGCGGAAAAGAACGGGATCCTGGAATTTGACGTTAGAAATATCCGGGACTATAGTCTCGACAAACATAAAAAAACGGATGATTATCCATACGGCGGAGGCGCTGGCATGGTGATGACGCCACAGCCCGTATTTGACGCTCATCAGGCCATCGTCAGGGAAGAGGGGCACCCGGTGCGGACGATCTACCTGACGCCGGCAGCGAAGGTGTTTACCCAGAAGGATGCGAAGGCGTTTGCGAAGGAAGAGGAACTGATCCTTCTCTGCGGACATTATGAGGGCGTGGACCAGCGGGTGCTGGATGCGATCGTGACGGACTATGTTTCGATCGGGGATTATGTGGTGACCGGCGGAGAGATCGCGGCCGGAGTGGTCGTGGATGCGATCAGCCGGATGGTGCCGGGCGTGTTGACAAACGAGTCTTCCGCAGAGGAGGAATCCTTTGAGGGTGGGCTTTTGGAATACCCGCAATATACGAGGCCGGAGATCTGGAACGATGTTAAAGTTCCGGAGATCCTTTTATCGGGAGACCACGCAAAGGTGGATGCTTGGAGAAAGGAACAGTCGCTCCTCAGGACGAGGGAGATCCGCCCGGATCTTTTGAAGAAAGAAGCGCCTCCTTCTCACGGTGAGTGAGCTGCTTCAGCTGCCACTCCCGCCGCTGTGCTTCCTCTTTGGTGTCGAAGGTTTCATAATAGGCTAAGGACACCGGAAGCCGGCTCCTTGTATACTTGCCGCCCTTTCCTTTATTGTGGGCGTCAAGGCGTTTATCCAGATCGTTCGTCCATCCGCAGTACAGGGAATTATCCCTGCAGCGGAGCATATAGGCATAATTCATAGTTTTATTGTAACATATACGGATTGTTTTTCAATTACACGTAATCTTGGAGGGGTTGAATGAGTTCACTGGAAGTGGAGGCCCTTGTAGAAAATCTGGATACTGTATTTGCTTTTTTACATAAAGAGCTGAAACAGTACGGAGTCGGTATGCATATGAAGGTCGATGTTGCTGTTGAGGAGATCTTTGTGAACATAGCCTCCTATGCGTATGACCCCGAAACGGGACCTGCAAAGATCACTGTGGAGGAAGCGGAGGACCCGAAACGCATTGTGATCCGGTTTGAGGATCGCGGGAAACCGTATAATCCGCTTGTCCGTGAAGAAATGGACATCGCGGAGCATAATCGCGAACGCAAGGTCGGCGGGCTCGGGATCTATATGGCAAAACGGAATATGGACAACCTCTATTACGAGTATGAGGACGGCTGGAATGTGGTCACGATGGAAAAGCTGCTGAAAGAGGAAGAGGAGCCGGAAAAGGAAGAGAAGTAATGCGCAAGGAACGAAAACGACGCGGACTCCAACATAAGATCTTCCTGAGCATCATCGGCCTTCTTGTCCTGTCTACCGTGCTTCACATGGTCATAGCGACCTCGCAGCTCCTGAAACAGGTTCAGGAAGCGACGAGCACGAGCATGAAACAGAGACAGACCATGCAGGACTACGCCGCCAATGTCATGAGTACGGAGATGGCATCGGCCATGATGGAAGAGACCAGGCTGCAGGCGGTGATCCTCAACAGGTTTTTCTATGAGATGTCGTTGAATACGTTTCTTCTGGCGTCCAATCTGCAGTGGGTTTATGAAACCGGAAACAGTAAGGGCACAGAGCTTGATCTCGATCTCGACAAAATTGTAGTGGGAGAACCGGGATTTGATATAAACAGTGATCTATTTATCGTAAATGCGGAAAATGTTGACCTGAAGGATCCGGAGATCGCAAAAGAGCTGGAACTGGTCAATAAATCAGGATCGCTCCTTAAAGATATGGCGCAGGCCAATTTTAATTATACCTACTGTTTCTTCGCATCGAAAAAGGGATACATTATATTTGCGGGCGATACGGCGCAATCCATGCTCGATGAAAACGGGCAGATCAGGCACGTCCCGCTGGACAGCCTGGAATGGTATGACGAAGAATGTGGAGAATATGAGGTTCCTTATTGCATAGGGGTATATGAGGATCCCTACATCGTCGAGGATGCTGTTGTCGGGTTTGAGGGAGTGAAGGCCCATGATGAGCTGATCGGCTTTGCCGGGCTGGTGATCCCGTTTGATATACTTGAACAGATTCATACGGCCGGAGATCTGCAGAACAAAGGCCATAGCTGTGTGATCAGTGATGAAGGCCAGGTGGTCTTTTCCGAAATGGAGGACGGCCTGTTCGCGGTAAAAGAGGAAGAGGCAGATCTAAGAGAATGCGAAAATGAAGAGGTTGCCGCGCTGGTCACAAAAGCGCTGAACGGAGAGTCGGGTGTGCAGCCGGTAACAATTGACGGTTATTCCTACCTGCTCGCTTACGCCTACATGAATTCCGTGGGATGGTGCAGGCT
>JAEESA010000327.1 GCA_016286115.1 Lachnospiraceae bacterium | reverse complement strand
TCACCGAGACCGAAACCGAGACGGAGACCGAAGAAGAAACCGAAACGGAAGCCGAGACCGAGGAAGAAACGGAAACGGAAACCGAGACAGAGACAGAGACCGAAAAAGAGACGGAAACCGTTAAAGAAACCGAAGGACCGGCTGCCATCACATTCTCTCCGGGTGAAAAGATCATGATCAAGTCCGCAGTCAGCGTACGGATGGAGATGAGCGAAAACGCAAAGAAAGTGGGCGCCGCGCATGAGGGCGATACCGTAAAGGTCATTCAAAGCTACGCTGAAGGGTGGACCAAGGTGGAATGGAAGGGCAAGACCGGATATATCCGCAGCGATCTGCTTTAGAAAAGATTTTGACATTTTTTGCTATATATAAGGCAGATTTACAAAAATTTTCATGATATTTGAATCCGTTACGATCGGAAAGAATATAAAGAAGGTTTGCGCGAATGCCTTCAAAGGTGCGGCAAATCTGAAAACGATCTTCATTGACGACCTTACCGTCAAAGCAAACAGCGCCAATGAATACCGTGTTCTTGCGAAATCCAAAGGCTTTATCAAGCTGGGCAAGAACTCTCTGAAGGGAACGAGTAAGGAGCTGGTGATCTCCGTATCATCCAAAGCCGAGAAGAAAGCGCTGAGGAAACAGCTGAAGAAGGCCGGAAATAAAAAAGCGAAGGTTTTAGTCCGTTGATTGAAAAAATTATGCAATCCGTGGTAGAATAGGAAAGCTGAAAAATATTACGGCGAGGAGCAGGGGATTGCAAAAAAGAAGATTTGTCAGCACACGGACCTTACAGTCGGGAATGCGCATCGATCAGGCTATTGTGGACGCCACAGGCCGGGATCTGATCCGTCGGGGCGCATTCCTTGATGATTTTCAAATTGAATATCTGCGGGAAAAGGGAGTGGCCGGCATCTATATCGTAGAGGGTGAGCCGGATCCGGAAGACCTTCTGGGAATCCATGTTCCCGAATACACGAAAAAGGTAGTGGAGAAGGCCCGTGTCGAAGACCGTTCCAAGGTGGTTTTGAACGAAAGCATCAAAAAACTGGTCGGAGAGGGCATCCAGTATCTTTTTTCTAATCCCGATTCCGATTCATTCGTGGAGGCGACCGACAACATCGCCAACGAGCTGGCAAACACCATCCTCGCGAATGACGCGGTGGCAGTCGACGTGAACATTCTGAAATGCAATGATGAATACACGTTCAAACACAGTGTGGATGTGGCTACCATCGCCATGATCATCGGCAAGAAATACGGGCTTCCCAAGGAGGAATTGAAGGATCTCGGCACGGCCGGCCTTCTTCACGATATGGGCAAATCCAAGATCCCGAAGGAGATACTGAACAAGCCGGACCGGCTGACAGAAGAAGAGTTCGAGATCATGAAAACGCATTCCACCCTCGGATATCAGATCCTGAAGGAAAAAGGGAAGTTTTCAGATGCGATCCTAAAAGGTGTGCTGGAGCACCATGAGAAGGTGAGTGGAAATGGGTATCCTCTGGGTTTGAAAAGTGATCAGATCCATACGTTCGCCAAGATCATCTCCGTAGCGGACATCTACGACGCGCTTGTGACGGACCGCCCCTACAAGCGGGCGTTCTCCAGGCGTACTGCGATGGAGATGGTGCTGGCCACCAGCCAGGATCTGGACATTGATGTGATGAAAAGCTTCATCGGAAGCGTGATCCTGTTCCCCGTGGATTCCATCGTGGCGCTTTCCAACGGGGAGATGGCGAAGGTTGTGGAGAATTCTCCGGCATACCCGATGCGGCCCAAGGTCGTGGAGATCCGGACCGGGAGGCTTTTGGACCTGCCAAACGACACCTCCTGCGCGAATATTATCGTGTTGTGAAAAAGGTGCGGGGCAGCGCATAAATAGAAAATAATAAAAAACAGGCAGGGGAAAAACCCCTGCCTGCTTTGATCTGAATTTATGCCATCTTGAAGATGGTTTTGTCTGCCATATGGATTGCGGATTTCCTCGTAGTATTGAGGAGAATCTTCCTTCCGCAGTTCTGGCAATAACACACGCCTTCCCGACGATGGTCACTTCTGATATTCAGATCGGAGTAACATGTGGGACATAATGGTTTCTGCATGATTGTCTCCTCCTTCTTTTCACTATATATTGATATATACGAAGGACAGAGCGCGAATAGTGGGATACGGGGAAAATATAGCATAATAAACAAATCCCGGAAGCCCAAATTGTGCTATATTTTCGGATGTATTACAGATATTTTCGAAATGGCCATACACTTCTTTTCTCTCAAAAACTTACCGTAACTCCCCTAAAAAAATATGAGGATCCGGCAATTCTGTGATATTTCTGTGATAGTCGGTATGATATAGTATTGTATATTTTACCTGTTATAAAAATGTTCATTTTTGGACTTAAAGTCGTGGGTTTCAGAGCGGCAGAATGGAGGGTTTGATGAGCAATCTTGAGGCGGAGGTCCGGAAGCTGAAGCAGGAGCTTCAATCCGTGCAGCGGGAAAAGGAACATCTGGAAAAGGAGATCGCGATGGTGGTCAACATGCGCTATCACCTGATGCCGGATACATACCCGCGGTTTCCCGATATCTCGGAGGTGGATATCTATGCGGATCAGATCGGGTTAGCGCAGGTAGGGGGCGACTTCTTCGATTATTTCCGGATCGACACGGACCACATCGGGATCCTGATCGCGGATATCTTCGACGGAGGGAGCGCGGCGGCGCTTTATATGACGATCTTCAAGCTCTATCTGGCCGGCGAGCTGACGATGGGGTTTTCCGTATCGGAGATCATCAGCGTGGTCAATAACCGCCTTGCGAGGTCCAATGAGGATGACTTGAGCTTGTCCGCATGGTACGGCGTGTATGAGATCTCCACGGGAAAGATCACGGCGGTGAACGCAAGCCATGAGTCCCCGCTGATCCAGTCGAAGGACGGCATCCATCTGCCGGAGAACGAAGTGATCTCGTATCCGCTCGCGGTGATGGAAAATATCACGTATCACAGCTACGAGTTCACGCTGGAACCTGGAGAGCGGCTGCTGCTTTATACGGATGGGGCAATAGACGCGGTAAACAGCAGCGGAGAGCATTTCACAGAGGAAATGATGAAACAGGTTTTGCTGGACTGCGGGGATATGAATTACGATGAGGTCGTAGGTGCCATACAGGAACGGTTTTTTGAACATG
>JAEESA010000326.1 GCA_016286115.1 Lachnospiraceae bacterium | reverse complement strand
GATACGCTCGGCCGGCATCTTTTGAGTGCTATAGAAGAAGCGGAAAAGGACATCGCAGAAGCCGGCGAAAAGAGTCCGCGGGGAAGGCTTTTGCGCGAGACCCTGGAGCAGTTCATCGCGGCGGTCCGGGAGCAGGAAGAGTTCATATTTGTCCGGGAGCGATGGAAGAAAGAAAACAGCCGTACGGCTTCGGATATGGCGGATAGAGATCTTACGCTTTCGGATCCTTTCCTTTGGGAAAATGAAGAACTGTCCACGGAGGAGAAACGGCGTGGGGCAGAGCGCGAGTTGATCCGTATCCGGGATCTTTACCGCGCAAAGTTTGAAGGGCAGACCGTTTCTTCGATCTTACAGAACCCGGAGGTATATCTCTATACGGCCCACAGGGCCCTGCAGCTGAGAGACAGCATCGTAAACGATCAAACCCTTGAGGAAACGGAAGAGATCAGAAAGCAGCTCCTGGTTTCCGATACGATGTACCGGGTCTGCTGTCATGCAAATGAGTTTATAAACTGGCATAAAAATATAGCTGCAAAAGGATCGGAAGAAGAACTGGCGGTCCGATTATTGGACATGAATTATTTTGTGCAGGAGCGCGTTGCCCGAAAGGCAGCCAAGGTATTTTTCGCGAGCCGTTCAGAGGAAGACTGATCTGAACGGTTCTTTTTGCACCTCGGTGCGGCGCAAACACCCCCATTTTGAAACAAAAAACGTATAATACAATGGAGCATACACTTAAGGAGGAACCACATGCTGACCGGTACATTGATCTCGGGATTTTCATCATCGGAATATGCGGATCTGATCCCGGAAAACTATATGGCGCAGGTCCGCCGCGGAGAACTGACTGCGGTACTCGTGTATAGTGACTTCCCGGAGGAGAAGGGGAAGTTTTACGGGCTCTTTGTGACCGGAGTGCATGCGCTCTGGATCGAGATCGTCTACATCTATCTTCCCGAGGAAAACCGCAAGCCTTATAAGATCATGGACTTTCTGCAATACCTGATCCGTTCGTCCCGCCGAAGGTATGGAGGGGAGCTGCATGGGGCGTTCTGCGAGATCCCCTTGCAGGAAGTGTATCCGGAATTGAAAACAGGGCTTCAGATGGCGGGAATGGAAGTCTGGAATGAAAAGGGAAATGTATATGAATTTTCTGTAGCTGAGATAAAGCAGAAGGATGCGATGATCAAGGCTGCGGAAAAGACCGAATTCCGCTGCGTCGGGGAGGCGGACCGCGAGCTCTTATATACGATGGAACGCATGATGGAGGATGACGAGCGGGCGATCGCCGCATCGCCGATCGTGGAGTGGCAGGAGTATCATCAGGAGCTGAGCCTGATCTGCTTTGAAGCGGGACAGCCGACAGGTTTGATCCTGATCTATGAACAGAGAGACTACCTTGTGCTGGAGCTGGTTTACACCGTGAGTAAACAAGCGATGGCGAAGCTGATCGGAGGAGCCCTGGGGAAAATGAAGGGGCATTATCCTGAGGATCAGAAGATCCTGGTGCCGATCGTAAGCAAAAGCGCGGGGGATATCCTTCGCCAGATGGTACCGTCGGGGAAAAGAAATGACGCGCTGCAGGCGATGGTATGGTTTGAAAAACCGGAAATGCCGAAGCCTTTGGAGGGGATCTCCCCGTTGGAAAACAGTTAAGGTAACGCTTACATCAGCGTTTCCCATATAGTATTAAAGGGGTCAGGAGGAGAAAAGGAATGGCAGAACTTTATCAGATCACAGAGGAAAGCCTGGAGATGTTTCGGCCCATGCTTACGGATCAGTCGGAGTATTCGTTTCTTTCGGATCCGGATATTCTGGGCGTGGGAGCCGTGGACAGGGAAGAAGCCTGCGGCGTGATGCTGCTGAAGCTGTCGGAAGCTTTTATTTACCTCACGTATATTGCCGTATCGGATGCGTATCGTAAGCGTGGGATCGCCACCGCTCTGTTGCGCTTCGCAAAAGATATGGCGCTTAAGAATGGGAAGGTACTTTACGGTTCGTTCTTCGCGGCAGATGAGAACGAGCCGATATTCAGGCTTTTTTTTACGATGCCGGCGTATGCGGTACAAAGCACAGGAAGAGGAGTGTACCGGGTGCCGGCTGCTTTGCTTTTAAAAGTCAGGGACCGCCTGCCGGCGCTCAAAAGCTCTTTAGAGACAGAGGAATTCGAGAGCCTCGGTCAAGAGGAAAGAAACGCGGTATTTAAGAAGCTGAAAGAGGAAGGCGTATATTATTTTGATCCGACAGAAGAGAACTATATTTCCCCTCTGTGTCTGGTAGTAAAAAAGGAAAATGAAGTAAAAGGAGTTCTTTTAACCAGGGTAGGAGAGGAGCCGGGTGAAGTGGTGGTGAATTACATTTACGGCGCGGATCCGAAGTCGACAACACAGATGTTTCTTTCGGCAGCAGAAAAGGCCGGGGAGCTTTTCGGGCAGATCAATGCGTTTCGTTTTATCTGCGTGAATGAGGAGTCAGAGTCCCTTGTGCAAAAGATTTTTCCCGAGGCGGAGTGCCGGGGGCTTTTCTACGAGTTTTCAGTGGACATTTGACGTAACTATTCACAGCCTTTGAAGAACGTGAATAGTAACCATATGACCGGGGCTTTTGAGGAGGTAAGAAAATGAGTGATGTATTCGGGCAGGACTACAGGCGTGAGAATAAACTGCTGATCGATGAGACGAAGAAAAAAGCTGCAGCGGCAAAGCAGGCTTCCGAAACCATGCGCAAAGAGAACCCTGTTTATGTTTCAGGCTTCTTTTCTGAAAAGGTGCAGTGGAAAAGCGTTAAACTGACGCAGATACCGAGACTCTATGACTATACGGCAAGATCCGAAGCAGTGAATACGGCCGCTTCCCGGACGGGATTGCAGGCAGTGCCGAAGGGAACCTTAAAGGGTCGGAAGACAACGCTTAAAACGGTGCAGGATCTTCCGAAGGAGCAGCAGAAAACCATTGAAATGGAGAGGAAGATCCTGATCCATGAGGCGAAGCTTAAAGACGCCAGAGCTAAGCTTGTTGCTTCTGATAAAGGGGTGATGAGCTATCAGGATTATGAGGAAGAAGAAAGGCTTCTGGAGGAAAAGTTCGAAGCCATTGAGCAGGGTCTGAAGGCGGCGCTCGAAGAAAAAGGTCTTTCCGAAGTGGATATCATGGACAGAAAGATCAGGGCGCTGGAGGATAAGATCAAAGCGCAGGACATCGTTG
>JAEESA010000325.1 GCA_016286115.1 Lachnospiraceae bacterium | reverse complement strand
TGCATTTCCCCGCTGGTAATCCCGACGATAAACTCGATACCCGAAGCGGCTCCATTCCGATATGCCTCATACACCTGCTTGGGGATCAGTTTTCCGTCACAGGTCGGTGCGCACATGTTCATCCAAAGCCTTTGCGCCGCGTCTTTTAGAGCTTCCGAATCCAGATGCAAAAGCTCCGTCATCGTCGAGGTCTTTGTTTCTTTCAACAGTGCTTTCGCTAGGGCTTTCGAGGCATCTGGTGTATCATAGGCAGATTCCGGACTGCCATTGAACACGAAGGCCCTCTTAAACAGTCCCTTCGCCTGCCCGCTGGCGGCTAACAGGCAGATACAGGTCGCGCCGGATTCGAAGCCCAGCACCGTGATCTGATCGGGATCGCCTCCGAAGGCGGCGATGTTTTCCCTGATCCACTTCAGAGCCGCGATCTGATCCAACAGCCCGAGGTTCAGGGTGTCCGGGCAGGCTTCCCCGCCGGGAACCTCAGAAAAATCAATGAACCCGAATATACCGAGGCGATAATTAAAGGTGACAAGCACTAAGTCCTGATTCGCGTTTACATAATCTCCACCGTACAGCAGCGGATCGACCGCGCTGCCATAGGTAAAATCGCCATGGTGGAACAACACGAGCACCGAAGTTCTTTGCCTCAAATACTTCCTCTGACGCAGGGAGCGGCTCGGGTGCCTTCCATCTGAGTTCCCCTACCGGCGGCTTTGCATAGGGAATGCCCATAAAGATTCGTGTCTTCTTGTACTTCTCCCCGACATAGGTGCCTGTTCGCGTCCTGACCGCGCACTCTGCATCATATTCACCGTGAACGGTCCGGTTCTGCCGGTTCACCTGCTCGATGTTCTTATCCGCAACATCGAACACATAGCCCTCGCTTCCGTCCCCGTAAAGCTTGCGGATCTTTCGGACACGATATCCACGGATGCACACATTCACCACAAGACCGAGAATTGGAGGACCACAACCCACACAAACTCCTCCTCCAGGTCTTCCACCAGGGATGCGCCCAGTAAACGCATGGAAACAAACTCGGCGAGCAGGAAAACGAGCAGGATTGCCACATAAGTGAATATCCGGTTGACCGTTTTTTGCTGGACTGTTTTGCTGAAAACGATCTTGCTGATGAGTTCTTCCAGCGCAATTCCGAGGGCAAAGCAGGACACCATGCACGCAAGCTGCGACCAGCCCAGATGCATCGGGATCGTATAGCCAAAGCCATATCCCAGTGCCGAAATGAAAGCCACCATAAAATCATCGATTGTAAATAGCTTTTTCATGATTTTCCCAGTCCTCCCAAAATGATTCATTTACTTCGTTTTCAATTTCACGATACATAACATTTTACTAAGAAAATAGTTAAAAATCCGTTAAAAAAAAGCGAATTTACACTCCTCTATAAACGCTGTTTTATATCTGACTTGGTCCGTTCGGTCTGTCAGGCTTTTTTGAATACCGTTTTACCCATAAACACAGTTTCAAGCACCTGAATATCCTGAATACCTTCCACAGGAACGGATTCAATGTCACTGTCCAAAACGACCAGCTCCGCTGATTTTCCAACCTCGATGGAGCCTGTGATATCTTCAAGATGAGCCTGATATGCGGGATGGATCGTATGTGCCTGAAGTGCTTCCTTAAGGCTCACACATTCCTCCGGTAAGGCGGCGGGAACATCCTTGAACAGCTCATAAGTCGGATCCCTCCTGACATGTCTTCTTGTCATGGCCACCTGGATAGCCGTAATACCATAGGAGGGACTGACAAAGAAATCCGATCCGTAAGCACACACTACACCATTGTCGATCAGTGATTTACTGGGATACGTCTGTCTGACGACATCCTCGCCCCAGTCAGCGACCATGATCGGTTCTTCGGTAGGATTATCATTGAACCATGCCGGCTGATTGCTGGCGATGATATGGCTCCTGCCCATACGTACCCTGTCCTCCGGCGCAATAAATGTATCATGCGCAATAATGTTTCTGATCCTTGGATTCGGGTACAGCTTCTGCGCGTTCTCATAGCAGTCGATCACTTTGCGGATGGCATAGCTTCCCATGGCATGTGTATGGATATTGAAGCCCTCCTTGTTGGCAAGTGCCATGGACTCCTCCATATGCGCTTCATCCCAGAGGAGCGGCTCTCTGGTGCCCGGCTTATGGTTGATTGAAGTATCCGCATAGAGCTCGATCATTGAAAACTGACCATCCGCGAAGTATTTTACCGTGTCCACGGTGAAAAGCCCTTCCACATCAAACTTCGTGCGGTTTGCGATCGCTCTTTCCATGTCTTCATCCCGGGTCGCATCGTTGACATTATGAACGCCGGATACTCTGACAGTAAATTCACCCTTCTTTGCCATATCGGTAAGAATCGGATAAGATGCACACTGCAGACAGTCACACAGCAGCGTAAATCCGGTTTCGTTAAACATATCAAAGCATTCCTTCAGAGAAGCCCTGTGTTCCTCCGGCGAAAAATCATAGTTTGGAATACTGTCAATGATGGGAAGAAAGGTAACAGGCTCCTTTATATAGCCGCTGGGACTTCCGTCCGCCTCCCTTACGATCAGCCCGTTATGATCATCCGTATCCTTATTAACACCGGCGGCTTCAAGTGCCTTTGTATTTAAGAGAACCCTGTGCCCGCAATACGACATAAGAACAGCAGGTTTATCCGGTACGACCACGTCAATATCATGTCTGGTAAACGGTCTCACGATACCCTGAAGTCCTCCTGAAAACCATGTTCTGTCCCATCCCAGTCCACGGATTACAGGAGCATCCCTGTGCTCATCGACATAGGCTTTCAAAATGTCCTGAAGCTTCTTTACCACTCCCTCGGGCGTGTCCTTTTGGGGATCCGGCACAATAGAGCTGAAGCTGCATGTTGCGAATTTTTTCGCTGCATTAGCAACATGATTGTGCGCATCTCCAAGACCGGGGATGACACTCTTTCCGTTACAATCGATAACTTCCGTGCTCTCTCCGATCCACTCCTTTACTCCCGTCTCGTCACCAACATACACAAATTTCCCGTCCTTGATGGCAACCGCCTGTGCATGTGTTTCCGTTCCATCCAATGCGATGGAATATACTTTTGCGTTTCTGTAAACCCTGTCTGCAGTCTGAGCCATTCCTGCTACCTCTCTTTCTTATATGTATATTAGGAATAAACTTAAGTCAAAGGTAAAAATATTTGG
>JAEESA010000044.1 GCA_016286115.1 Lachnospiraceae bacterium | reverse complement strand
CCTTTTCCAGCTGAAGCTCCGCCGAAAGGAACACCCACCGGTTCGGCTCCACGGCGCTGCTGCGATAACCGAACGCCATATCCTGAAGGGATACTGTTTTTACTTCCCCTTCTTCGGTAAGAACCTCTCCCCGCAGGAAACAGTCCTTCAGCTCCCGCCCGTAGGCGCCCGCGTTCATGACCGACGCCCCGCCGAGCGTCCCCGGGATCCCGTGAAGGCATTCCAGCCCGGAAAGGCCTCTTTCCGCGGCAAAGGACGCCGCATAGGATAGCGCCGTGCCGGCGGAAACACGGATCACATCATCACCGAGCAGCTCCGGTTCTTCCGGCTCAAAGTTAAGAACCGTCCCCGCAAACCCGCGGTCCGAGACAAGGACATTACTCCCTCTTCCGAGAAGCAGGATCGGCTCTTTCCTTTCCCGGCATTCCATAAGGATCTTGATCCCCTCCTCCCGGGATGCCGTGATAAACCTGTCGCACTCTCCGCCCACACGAAAGGTGGTATGATTTTTCAATGGTTCGTGGTACAGGATCTCCATAGGTTTATGCTTCCTTCAAAAATGCGAGATAGCACTTATAGGCTTCGTAAAGGTCGGCCTTGCTGATGATCTCCCAGGGCGCGTGCATGTTCAGCACAGCAACGCCGCTGTCGATGACCTGCATACCGTAATTTCCGAGGATGTAAGCGATCGTGCCGCCGCCGCCGACATCCACCTTGCCAAGCTCCGCGGTCTGATAAAACACTTTGTTCTTATCCAGGATCCGGCGCAGTTCGCCGATGTACTCCGCGTTCGCGTCATTGGAGCCGGACTTCCCGCGCGCTCCGGTGAACTTATTAAACACGATCCCGCGGCCGAGATATGCGCAGTTCTTCTTCTCAAAAGCGGAAGCATACGCCGGGTCAAACGCCGCCGAAACATCCGAAGACAGCGCCTTGCTGTTTTCAAACGCGCGCCGCACGGAAATATCCGATTCATACTGCCCGGCCGCGCTCATCAGTTCCGCAACCATGTTCTCGAAGAAGCGGGAATGCATGCCCGTGGCCCCGACAGAACCGATCTCTTCCTTATCTACAAGGAGGCAGGCCGAAGTGCGTTTCGGGTCTTTCACATCAAGGATCGCTTCAAACGAAGGATAGGCGCAGCTCCTGTCGTCATGCCCATAGCCCATGATCATGCTGCGGTCAAAACCGAAATCCCTTGCCTTTCCTGCCGGCACCACCTCGAGCTCCGCCGAAAGGAAGTCTTCTTCCTCAATGTTATAGGTCTTCTTCAGGATCTTTAAGATGTTCTGTTTGACCTTATCCTTTTCCTTATCTTTATCCTTCGCATTGATCTTCAGCGGCTGGCTGCCGATCAGGATGTCCAGCGCTTCGCCTTCAACAACCTTGTTGCCGGGCTTTTTCAGCTGTTCCTCCGCGAGATGGATCAGAAGGTCCGTCACGCCGAAGACCGGATCGTCTTCATTCTCACCGATGCGGACTTCGATCACCTTGCCGTCCTTCTTCGCGATCACGCCGTGGATCGCCAGCGGAAGCGTGACCCACTGGTATTTCTTGACGCCGCCGTAGTAATGCGTGTCAAGAAGCGCAAGGTCTGTGTCTTCATAGAGCGGGTTCTGCTTGATATCCATTCTCGGCGAGTCAATGTGCGCGCCGAGGATATTGATCCCTTTTTCAATGGGTTCCGTGCCGATCACGAAGCAGGCGATGGCTTTGCCGTAATTTGACGCGTAAACCTTATCTCCCGCCTTCAGTTTCTTTTTCTTCGCGATGATCTCCTTCAGATCCGAAAATCCGGCCGCTTTCGCCTTTTCCACAAAGAAGGCGGTGCATTCCCGCTCTGTCTTGCAGTCCGAAAGGAAGGAGCGGTATTCCTCCGCAAAAGTCCCCACCTTTTTCAGCTCTGTTGCCGAATAGCTTGTCCATGCATTTTCACGTTCCATTTTCTGTCCTCCTGATTTATGATTTATTCATTTCCCTTATTCATATTCTCCTGCACACGACGGTACAGCTCTTCCGCCGCGTTATAGCCCATCTTCTTCTGCCTGTGGTTTACGGCTGCCGTCTCGCAGATGACCGCCAGGTTCCGGCCCGGCCGGATCGGCAGGTTATGGCAGACCACTTTATTCCCGAGGAACTCGATATATTCCTCATTCATTCCCAGCCGGTCGTAATCGTTCTCCTTTTTCCAGTCTTCGAGCTGGATCACAAGGTCGATATTCTGGCTGTCCTTCACACATTCCACGCCGTACAGGGCCTTGACATCAATGATGCCGATGCCGCGCAGTTCGATGAGATGCTTTGTGATGTCCGGCGACGAACCGATCAGCGTGTGCTCGTTCAGCTTCCGGATCTCCACCACGTCGTCCGTTACAAGCCGGTGCCCCCTTCGGATCAGCTCCAGAGCCGCCTCGCTCTTTCCGATGCCGCTTTCTCCCATGATCAGAAGACCTTCGCCGTACACATCCACCAGTACCCCGTGGATCGTGATCATCGGCGCCAGTTCCTCCGACAGATAGTAGATCAGCTCCGCCATGAATTCGGAAGTCTGCCGCGCCGTGATCAGCACCGGCACGCCGGCTTCGGTCGCGATCTGTATGCATTCCTCTCCGGGCATCAGGTCACGGCAGTAGATCACGCAGGGGATGTCATGGCTGAAAAACTTCTTATACATCTCCACACGCACGTCGTGTTCCTTCTGTTTCAGATATTCATATTCCACGATCCCGACGATCTCGATCCGTTTCGGCTCAAAGAAATCATAATAGCCGGCCAGCTGAAGCGCCGGGCGGTTCACATCCGCCAGCTCCACCTGCCGGTTTTCCAGATCCAGCGTCTCGGTCAGATTTCGAAGCCCCATGGATTTCATGATCTTCGCAACGGATACGGTTCTTCCTGAATTATACATCGCCTCTCCTTTCCGTAAATAAATCTACTCCCATCATACCACAAAACTATTCTTTATTGTGGAAAAAATCATAGACCGCGTTTGCCGCTCTGCTGTTCATCCCCTCCGCCTTCAAAAGCGTTTCCACATCCGCATTTTTGATCTCTTCAATAGAAGAAAAATGCCGCATCAACGCTTTCCTCCTCGCGGGACCGATCCCCGGGATCTCATCCAGCACCGAATGGACCTGCGCCTTCGTGCGAAGAGACCGGTGGTATTCGATCGCAAAGCGGTGCGCCTCATCCTGGATCCTTGTGATCAGCTTGAAGCCCTCGCTGTGGCGGTCGATCGGAAGCTCCACATTGTTAAAGTAAAGTCCCCTGGTCCTGTGGTTATCGTCCTTGACCATGCCGCAGACCGGGATCGGAAGTTCTAATTCCTCAAGGACCGAAAGAGCGATATTGACCTGCCCTCTGCCGCCGTCCATCAGGAGAAGGTCCGGAAACCGTTCAAAGCCGTCCCCCTTCTCGCCGTGTAAGAAACGCCTCGTCAGCACCTCACGCATCGAAGCGTAGTCATCCGGCCCTTCCACAGTCTTCAGCCGGAACTTCCGATACTGGTTCTTTGCCGGCTTTCCCTTTTCAAACACGACCATGGAGCCGACCTGCTGGAAGCCGCTGATATTGGAAATGTCATACGCCTCCATTCGGAAGACTTCCTTCAGGCCGAGGATCTCCTCGATCTCCTTCACGGCGCCGATGGTCCGCCCTTCTTCCCGCTTGATCCTTTCGCGGTCCTGCGTCAAAACCTGCAGCGCATTCTTTTCCGCAAGCTCGACCAGCCGCTCCTTCATCCCCCTCTGCGGGATCAGAAGCGACACCTTGCCGCCGCGCCGGGACGTAAGCCAGTCTTCGATCACGTCCATCTCTTCGACTGCCTCCTGCAGATGGATCTCCCTCGGGATATAAGGCGTCCCGGAATAATACTGGCGCAAAAAGACCGAAAGGATCTCCTCCTTCGTGTCTTCATTGCGGATCCGCATGTAAAAATGCTCTCTGCCGATGAGCTTGCCGCTGCGGATAAAGAAGACCTGCACCACCGCATCCTCTTCCATCTGTGCAAGCGCCACGATATCCTTGTCCTCTCCGGCAAAGGAGGTGATCTTCTGTTTCTGTGCGATCTGCTTCACGCTGTTGATGAGGTCCCTCGTTTCCGCAGCCTTTTCAAACTCCATGGCTTCGGACTGCTCCTGCATCCTCTGTTCCAAAAGGGACAGCACCGGCGCGTAGTTCCCGTCCAGGAACTCCATCGCTTCTTTTACCTTTGCTCCGTATTCTTCCTCGGTGATCTTTCCCTGACAGACGCCGGGGCAGCGTCCGATATGATAGTTGAGACAGGCCCGTTCCTTCCCCTGGTCCCGCGGCAGGACACGGCTGCAGGTCCGGATCTGATAGATCCCGGTCAAAAGCTCGATCGTCTCCTTGACGGCAAAAGCGCTCGTGTACGGACCGAAATAGCGCGCCTTCCCCTTCTCCAGCGTTCTTGAAAAAAGGATCCGCGGGAACGGCTCGCCGAGCGTGACCTTGATATAGGGATAGGTCTTGTCATCGCGGAGCATCGTGTTGTATTTCGGCGTATGCTCCTTGATGAGGTTGCATTCCAGAACGAGCGCCTCCAGCTCGGAATCCGTAAGGATGTACTCGAACCAGGCGATCTTCTCCACCATGCGGTCCTTCTTCAGCCCTTCCGAATGGCTGGGCTGAAAATACTGGCGGACCCGGTGGCGCAGGCTCCTTGCTTTCCCGATATAGATGATCTCCCCTTTTTCATCGTGCATAAGATAAACTCCCGGTTGATCCGGGAGTTTCTTTAATTCTTCTTCGATATTCATACGTTGGCATCTCCGGCGACAAGGTTGATGGTTCCGCCCACCACCTTCATGTCGTCATCCTCAAACATATAGTCCTCGGTGGATTCCGTTTCTTCTGTGCTGCCGGGCACTTTCGCCTTTTCCTGTTCTTCCTTGTCTTTCTCCTTTTCCTCTTCAGGCTCCGGCAGGCCTTTCAGTTCCCGGAAGATCTTCATAAACTGTTTTCCGGTGATCGTTTCATTCTCATAGAGGTAATCGGCGATCTTGTCCAAAATCTCCCGGTTGTCCCTCAAAAGATCCATCGCCTTATCATAGGCGGCCTGGATCATTCGCTGCACTTCCTTGTCGATCTCCGCCGCTGTCGCGTCGCCGCCGTCGAAATGCGCTCTGCCGTCCAGATAGGCACTGTCGATCGTCGCAAGGGATACCATGCCGAATTTATCCGACATCCCGTACTGCATGATCATGGCCCGGGCAATCTGTGTGGCCCGTTCGATATCGTTCGCAGCCCCGCTGGTCGAAGACTCAAACACCAGCATTTCCGCCGCGCGGCCTCCCATAAAGGTCACGATCTTGGCTTCCAGCTCATCCTTGGTCTCTAAGAACTTCTCTTCCTCCGGCGTCTGCAGCGTGTACCCGAGCGCCCCCATGGTACGGGGAACGATCGTAATCTTCTGCACCGGTTCGGTGTCCTTCTGCAAAGCGGAAACCATCGCATGGCCGACTTCGTGATAGGAGACGATCTTCCGCTCCTTCTCGCTCATGGCGCGGTCCTTCTTTTCCTTACCGCCCACAGCCACCAGTTCAAAGGCTTCAAACAGGTCTCCCTGGTTCACGAACTTCCGCCCGTGCTTGACCGCGTTGATGGCCGCTTCGTTGATGATGTTCGCAAGATCCGAACCCACGAGCCCCGCCGAAGCGAGCGCGATCGCGTCAAGATCCACGGTCTCATCCATGTGCACATCCTTGGAATGCACCTTCAGCGTCTCCAGTCGTCCCTTCATATCCGGCCGATCCACAATGATCCGGCGGTCAAACCGTCCGGGACGAAGCAGCGCCTTATCCAACACCTCCGGCCGGTTCGTGGCGGCCAGCACCAGAAGTCCTTTACTGGTATCAAAACCGTCCATCTCCGCAAGCAGCTGGTTCAAAGTCTGTTCCCGCTCATCATTTCCCCCGCCGTAACGGGAGTCACGGCTCTTGCCGATGGCGTCGATCTCGTCAATGAAGATGATGCATGGCGCCTGTTTCTGCGCTTCTTTGAAAAGGTCACGCACACGGGAAGCGCCGACGCCGACGAACATTTCCACAAAGTCCGAACCCGCAAGCGAGAAGAACGGCACGCCGGCTTCTCCGGCCACGGCCTTCGCAAGCAGGGTCTTACCGGTTCCGGGGGGCCCGACCAAAAGCGCGCCCTTCGGCAGCTTTGCGCCGATCTCCTGGTATTTCCGCGGATTATGCAAAAAGTCCACGACCTCCTGCAGCGACTCCTTCGCCTCGTCCTGTCCGGCCACGTCCTTAAACGTCACGCCCGTGGATCTCTCCACATAGACCTTGGCCGTGCTCTTTCCGACGCCCATGGCGCCACCGCCCATGCGGCGCATCAAAAACCACAGCACCACCCAGACCAGCACCAGCGGGATCACGAAGCTTAAGATATTGTAAAGAAGGCTGCTCGTCGTATCGGGGATCGTTCCGCTGACATCCACATTGTGTTCCTGCAAAAGCGGAAGCAGCTCGTCGTCCCTGACGATCCCAGTGTAGTAAGTGATCGGGATCAGCGTATTCTCGTTCAGCTTCGGCGTGATGTCGATCTCATAATTTCCGATCACGACACTCTGCACCTGGTCCTTCTTCACCATCCCAAGGAACTCGGTGTATGTGATCTCCTTCGTGGTGGCAGAGGTCTGCAGCCGGGTGATCATGCTCATCATGAAGAGCGCCAGCAGCGTCGCGATCACGAAGATCAGGATCGTCTGCCCCGTCCCCCGGCGGTTATTGTTTCCGTTGTTTCCATTATTATTGTAATCGCTCATAACAAAGTGTATTATAGGTGGTTATTGCACAAAAATCAATCAGACAAGTTGTGAAATTTTTATGTTCTGGTCTCCCAGTATCCAGCTTGTGAGACCATTTATGATTTCGGTTTCTTGAACATGAATTTGCGGGCGAGCGCGATGACCGGTTTATAATACGCCGGCCTTACCTCCTTATCCGCCTCCTTCAAAAGCTTCACGATCGGCAGATGCTGCGGGCAATGGGACTCGCACTTCCTGCAGCCCACGCACTGGCTCGCGAACGAAGGCTCCTGCCGGATCGCGATCGTCTGGAAATACTCGTGCCGCCCGGCTTTTTTGCTCTCCGTATACATCGTGTTGTAGCACCGGAACAGCCCCGGGATATCCACGCCCTTCGGGCAGGGCATGCAATAACGGCATTCGGTGCAGCCCACTTTAATGGACCGGCGGATCTCATTCCTCACCTGGTCGATCAGCGCCTGATCCTCCGCATCTAAAGATCCTGCCGTCGCTTCGGAAGCAATGCGTAAATTTTCATCGAGCATCTCCATCGAATTCATGCCGGACAAAACGACGGTCACGCCGGTCTGATCATACAGCCACCGAAACGCCCATTCCGCGGCGCTGTATCCGCGCCGGTTCCTTCTGATCCTCTCCTTCGCCTTTTCCGGAAGCAGATTCACAAGCTTCCCGCCCCGGAGCGGCTCCATGATGATCACGGGGATCCCCTTCTTTTCCGCCGCAAGAAGGCCTTCGCGGCCGGCCTGGCTGTGCTCGTCCAGATAATTGTACTGGATCTGGCAGAAATCCCAGTCATAGTCGTCCAAAATCTTCAGGAACATGTCCGTATTTCCATGGAAGGAAAAACCGATGTTCGTGATCTCTTTCTTCTCCTTCTTTTCCCGGATCCAGTCCTCGATCCCGAGCTTTTTCAGGTTCTGCCAGGACGCGATGTCCGTCAGCATGTGCATCAGGTAGTAATCGATATGATCGGTCTTCAGCCGTTTTTTCTGTTCTTCAAAATACCGGTCTATGGCTCCGCGGTTTTTGATCAGATACTGCGGCAGCTTCGTCGCGATATAGATCTTATCGCGCACATGATTTCTCTGAAGGATCGTTCCGAGGGCTTCTTCGCTGCCGGAGTAAATGTAGGCCGTGTCAAAGTAATTCACGCCGCTTTCGATCGCATGGAGAATCTCCTTTTCCGCCTTTTCGAGGTCGATCCCGTTTCCTTTTCTCGAAAAACGCATGCAGCCGTAACCCAGGATCGAAAGGTCACGGTCGTTCCGATCCTTCCGATAATTCATGCTTCTTCCTTTCCAAACAGTTCGTCATACAGTTCCAAAACACGGGACATCTCCGCGCCTTCGGTCGGCCCTTCGCCGGCATCGCTTCGTTTCCCCTTTTTGTCCGTATGGAAGATCCTTGTTCCCTGCTTCCCTTCCACCGTTTCCACGGTGTAATACGCCGTATCGCCGCCGTCCTCATTCAGGAGAAGGTAGATCCGGCAAACCTTTGTGGGTCTGTTTTCCATCGGGATATCCAGCCGGATCAGCGTCAGCGCATCCCGGATATTGAGCGCCATTACGGAGAAATCCTCTTCCTTCAGCTTCGGAAGGGAAAGTCCCTTGCCGGCGTTCTCCGCCACTTCAATAAGGAAAGCTCCCTCTTCATTTTCCAGCCGCTCCATAAAGCTTCTGGGATCCCGATACAGTTCCTTCGGGAAGATCTCGGTTTCCAGCTTAAACAGTGGCGTTGCCGGCGGCGTTTTTTTCGGCGCCATATCCCGAAGCAGTTTTTCGAGCCCGGGCCGCTTCATCAAAATGTTCTGTGTAAACGGGTTGATGGCAACTCCCGTCATCTGCGGGTTTCTGACCGTCAGATCCGCCAACGCCAAAAACGGCATCTGCAGAACCACTTCCGGTTTCGGATCGGCCTTGATCCCGGCCTGATCCAGATAAGCCGGCACATAATATTCCCCGTTGCTGTTCTTGATCACGGCAGGGAATGGCCGTTTTTCCGGCGGAAGCGTCACCTTTTCTCCGGGCCGCTTCGGCTTCATGTCCTCAATGGTCGTTCCGTTCGGGAACACCCCCGGCACGAAAAACACATAGAGAAGCATCTGCCGGATCATCTCATTCTGATTTTCCATTGTCTGGTCTTTCAGGAAGCGGTTCATCGCCTCCTCCAGCTGTTCTTTCTTTCCCACTTGACTTAATACTCCTTTCAACTTCCGAATACGATCATCAGCACCTGCCGTTCCGGGTCATCCGCGTATCGGAACGAGGTCAGGTCGCTGCAGTATTCTCTGATCCTTTGCTGTGTTATAAAGTATTCGAAAACTTCCTCATAAAGAACCGTGTCGGAACATTTGATCGAAACAAGCGACCGCTCTCCCTCCCAATTCGTCCGAATGATCAGGCCGATCTGATCCGGTTCAAACGTGTCAAAGTAAAGGCCTTCCTTCCGATAATAATTGTCCTGAACGGCTATGCATTCCGGAAGAGTAAAGGTCTTGTCAAACGTATGGTCCCTTGCCAGCTCCTCCGTTGTAACATTCAGATATTCATAATTTACATACTTCCCGTTTTCCTGATTGGTATCGGAATACATCGAATTGCCAAAGGTCGTGTCTGTATAGTAATAGTCCCCGTCCAGCTTTGCCGCAACCCATGCATGCTTCCCTCCGAATGTGTCCCCGGTCACGACCACGCTTTCCACGCCAAGCTGCCGAAGCAGATACTGCGTTGCGTTCGCGTACCCCTGGCACACGGTCCGTCCGTTCAGGAAAACCGACAGGATATTCTGGTTGTCCGGCGCCGACTCGTCATAATCGGCCCGGTCGATCAGTGTCTCATAGACGTATTTCGATTTCTCATAATCCGGATCCGTAATGGAGATCCCCGAAAGGAAGGACTCCACCGCTTCATCGATCTCTTTCTGATAACGGTCTCTCTCCTCCCTGTCCATCGTGTACTTCGGGGCAAAGGTTATTCCCGTCAACTGATCGCCGATAGAAAACTTCGTATACATATAACCCGAAACCCAGAACAGGCCGCCATGATCCGCGCAGACCGCATCATAGGCGAGCATAAGAGTATCTTCATCCAACGTCGAGAGGTCAACCTCTTCCTTATGCTCCAGAATACAGTCGAGGATCTCGTTGTAGATCGTTTTCGCCTCCTCCGGGATCACCCCGTACGCATAGCAGTTCTCATAGCCGGCAGGCTCCTCCGGCTCTTCCGCCGGCGTTCCCGTTTCGGTCTCAGCGGTTTCTTCAAGCGCCCCGGCGATCTCCGTCTCATAAACGACCTCCGTTACGGGAACACTCACGTTCTCCGTCCCTCTCTCCGTAGCCGCGATCTCTCTGATCGGCGCCTCCGCAAGGGAGATCTCCGTTCCGCCGCCCGCTGCTCTGCCGCAGCCGCCTATAAGCGCCAATACCGCCAGCAAGGCGCAGATCTTTTTATTATTTCCCCTTAAAAACATAACTACCGTTCACTCCCGAGCCCCACACACTGCCAAACTGCAAACAGTTAGAAACAGTTTACTATAATTCTTGAAAAAGTGCAAAGAAATCCCTAGAATATTAGATATGATCGCATTACGTCTTACAGAAGTAAAACAATTCATGAATGGGCTGCTCCTCGGCGACCTTTTCGATCCCTTCCTTTTCTCCGAAGGAAGTCTGACGCTGGAGACCAACTGGGAATTTGACGGGATCATTCGTCCCGGCTACTATTCCGAAGAAGAGCTCGCATCCCTTTCTCTCACCGGCAGCCGTTATCTTCCCTGGAAATATATGAAAAACCGGGTCCTCTCATTGATCCGCGGGAGCCACACCCCGAGCGCCTTCCATTTCACCCTTCTATTCCCGCCGGAAGAGACGCAGAGCCTCCTCTCGGAAGAAGGCGTCACCTGCCTGTTAACCTTACGTTTTCGCGCCGACAGCCTTTCGCTGGTCACGGGTTTCTCCCGCGCGACCTTCTCCATGGACCGTTCGGCCGAACAGATTTGGGACGATCACGTCCACAAGTATTTGAAAAACAAAAGTATATTATTTGAAGAAATGATTGAATAAATTATCGAAATGTGATAGTATTTTTTGTGTGCAAATTGCACAAACAGAAATTTTTGTATATCTTGGAGGTAGGAAAAGGAAATGAAAGGTACTGTGAAGTGGTTCAACAGACAAAAAGGCTACGGCTTTATCTCAGATGACAATGGCAAAGATGTCTTTGTTCATTATTCCGGGATCAACATGGAGGGATTCAAAGATCTTCCGGAAGGAGCTACTGTTGAATTCGAGATCAGCGAAGGCGAAAAAGGCCCGCAGGCCACAAACGTGACCGTGATCCAATAAGACCAGGAAAAAGAGGCGGCTGTGCGAAATGCACAGCCGTCTTTTTCTTTATGCGCAGGTTCGTGCAAGTCTTTAATTCCCTAACTCCTCCGTAAGCAGCCGGCTGATCATGGCCGGATCCGCGCGCCCTCCCAGCTTCTTCATGGTCTGTCCGATCAAAAACCCGAGAACCTTCTTGGTCCCGCTGCGGTATTGTTCCACGGGAACCGGGTTCTCTTCGATCACCTCTTTCACGGTTTCCCGCAAAGAATCCTCATCCGCCGTCGCCAGAAACCCTTTTTCCTGCGCGATCTCCTCCGGATCCCGGTCCGATCCGAACATGATGAGGAAAACTTCCTTCGCCAGCGAAGAGTTGAGCTTTCCCTCCTCCGCCAGCCGGATCAGCTTCGCCAGGTGTTCCGGCGAAAACGGGATCTCTCCCTCCGGAAGGTTCTGCTCCCTTTTCAGCCGGAGCGTCTCTCCCATGAGCCAGTTTGCCGCCTTTTTCGGGTTCTTTGACAGCGCCGCCGTCTCCTCAAAGAAATCCGCCATGCTCTTCTCGGCGCAGAGCACCCCCGCATCATATAAAGAAAGATCATATTCCTTCTGAAACCGGAGGATCTTCTCCTCCCGAAATTCCGGGAGCGATGAGCGCACGCTTTCGATCCATTCCTGATCCAATAAAAGCGGCGGCAGGTCCGGCTCGGGAAAATAGCGGTAATCCTGCGCGTTTTCCTTCCCCCGCATCGAAACCGACTCTTCTTTTACATCATCCCAGCGCCTGGTTTCCTGGATCACGCGTTCCCCCTTCGAAAGAAGTTCGGCCTGCCTCGCCTCTTCCGAAGCGATCGCCCTTCGGATCGCGCGGAAGGAGTTCAGATTCTTCATCTCGGTCCGCGTCCCAAGCTCCTTCGCCCCCGCTTCATGCAGGGACAGATTCACATCCACGCGCATTGAGCCCTCGTTCAGCTTGCAGTCGGACGCCTGAAGGTACAGGATCCTGTGCCGCAGGGTCTCCAGAAAGGCCGTCACTTCCTCCGCGTTTTTCATATCCGGCTCCGTCACGATCTCGATCAGCGGGACGCCCGCGCGGTTCAGGTCGATGACGGTTCGATCCTCTTCTTCCATATGAATAAGCTTCCCAGCGTCCTCCTCCATGTGCATCTCATGGATGCGGACCCGCTTCTCCCCCTCGTCCGTCTGCACATCGAGATACCCTCCGGTGCAAAGCGGCGCATAGAGCTGCGAGATCTGGTAGTTCTGCGGATTATCGGGATAAAAATAGTTTTTTCGGTCGAACCGCGGGCGCGCCGTGATCTTCGAATGAAGGGCAAGGCCCATCGCCGTCGCCAGCTCTACCACCCGGCGGTTTAAGACAGGCAGCGCCCCCGGCTGCCCCGTGCACACCGGGCAGGTCTGTGTATTCGGTTTCGCGCCAAAGGCTGCGCTGCATGCGCAGAAGATCTTCGTCTTCGTCGCAAGCTCAACATGCACCTCCAGGCCGATCGTAGTTTCATAGTTCATGTGATGTTCTCGTTTCTATTATTATTCATGGACGAGCCGAGCAGACACATCATCGACTCGCGGAGACGCTTGCGCTCGATGACGCTTACGTACGTTACTAAATTCGCACTTCGCTGGATAAAACACGCTCGTGCTCATTAAGTAACGCGTAGCGTCAACACTCCGCTTAGTCGATAATGTGCTGCTCGGCAGATCCCTTTACAACATACTGCATCCCGACAGGCAGGCCGGATTTCGTCTTCCCGGCAGGGATCGATACCGCCGGCAGGCCGGCGAGGCTCGGTCCGACCGTGTATAAGTCGTCGGCATACATGCGGACCGGCGATTTTTCGAAGGTGCCAAGTAATGGAGCAGGGGACGGAGTCACCGGCGTCAGCAGCAGGTCGTAGGAGCTCAGTGCTTCTTCGTATGCGCGGCGGATCGCTGCGCGAAGACGGAGGGCGCGTCGGTAATAGGCGTCATAGTACTCCCGTGAAAGTACAAATGTGCCCATCAGGATCCGGCGCTTCACTTCCTCCCCGAAGCCTTCCTCTCTCGACCGCTCCATGAGGTCTGTGATCGAGCCGGCGTTTTGGGCGCGGTGGCCGTATTTCACGCCGTCGTACCGCTCGAGATTACTGCTCGCTTCGGCTGTGGCGATCGTATAGTAGACCGGCACAAACGCCTCTGTCAGCGCGAGATCGAATTCCGAAACTTCCGCGCCCTTCTCTCTCCACTCTTCCGCAGTCTTCATGAGGAGCGCCCGGACCTCCGGGTCTAAAGGATCATCCCGAAGACTCTTCGGGATCCCGATCCGAAGCGGCTTTCCTTCCTCATTCTCCTCGAAGGCAGCCTCCACGCTTGTCATATCCGCAGGATCCTTATCCGTCAGCAGTTCCATCACCGCTTTTGCATCCGCAAGGTCCTTCGCGAGCACCCCGACCACGTCGAGTGACGACGCATAGGCGATGAGGCCGCTCCGTGAAACCGTCCCATACCCCGGCTTGAAGCCGACGATCCCGCAGTGCGACGCGGGCTGGCGCACCGACCCTCCGGTATCGGTTCCGAGCGCAAAGCTCACTTCCCCTGCCGCCACTGCAGCAGCCGATCCTCCGGAGCTGCCGCCGGGCGATCGCGCCGGGTCATACGGGTTTTTTGTCGCACCAAAGAAAGACGTCTCGGTCGTGCTCCCCATCGCGAACTCGTCCATATTGGTCTTCCCGATCAAGACCGCGCCCGCGTTGAGGAGCCGCGTAACAGCATGCGCCGTATAGGCCGGCACATAGTCTTTCAGCATCTTCGATCCGCAGGTCGTCGGGCAGTCCTTAACGCACAGATTATCCTTTACGGCAAAGGGCACTCCGGCCAGGGGCGAGAGCGCTTCCTTCCTTTCGATCCTTCTCTGCGCATCCTCCGCCGCCCTTAAAATCGTATCCTCCGGCAGAACATGGATAAATGCCCCAAGGCTCTCTTCCTTCTCCCGGATCCTATCAAGCGCCGCCTTTGCAGCCGCAACCGCATCCGTTTTCCCTTCCCGGATCCTCTTCCCGAGTTCCAGCGCGCTCATATCCATCAACTGATCCATTTCGGCACCGTAAGCCCTTCCTCCCTGCTGTCGGGAGCATTTTTCAACAAAGCTTCCTTTCCGTCCGGGTTCTCGGGAAGATCCTCTCTCAGATCCCCCAGAGTCAGCACCGGCCCCGTTTCTTCCGCCGTCTCCGCCGTATCAAACGCGCTCAACCGGTCCGAAAGGGCCAGCATCTCCTCCAGATCCTTTTTCGCTTTTTCCTTTTTTTCCGCCGGCAGCGCAAGGCCCGAAAGAGCCGCCACCCGCTCCAGCATTTCATCCGTGATCTTCATGGCAACAAGTATAGCAATATGCAGCCGAAACGAAAAGAGTTTTGTCGTTTGCTATAAATATGCTATAATGTGGTACGATTCAATAAAGCAATATAATAGGAAGAGGAAATCATTATGGAAAACCTGCAGATCCCCGAAGGTTACAAAAGCGCTTTGAACCTTCACGATACCCAGATCGCCATCAAGACCGTCAAGGACTTTTTCCAGTCCCAGCTCGTGCAGAACCTGCAGCTGCAGCGTGTTTCGGCCCCGCTGTTCGTGGATCCCGAGACCGGCATGAACGACAATTTGAGCGGCTGGGAGCGCCCGGTCAGCTTCGGCATCAAGGAGCAAAACGAAAAAGAAGGCCAGGTCGTGCAGTCTCTGGCAAAATGGAAACGGTACGCCCTGAAAAAGTACGGTTTTTCGCTCTATGAAGGGCTTTACACCGATATGAACGCCATCCGGCGCGACGAGACCACGGACAACATCCACTCGATCTTCGTGGATCAGTGGGATTGGGAAAAAGTCATCGACCGCGAGGACCGGAACGAGGAATTCCTGAAGGAAACCGTGCGCTGCGTTTACCGCGCGCTCCGCAAGACCGAGAAATACATGTCGATCCAGTACGATTACATTGATGAACTGCTGCCTCATGACATTTTCTTCATCACAAGTCAGGAGCTGCTTGATTTATACCCCAACCTCTCCCAGAAAGAGAGAGAGGCAGCGATCACAAAGGAAAAAGGCGCCGTTTTCATCCAGAAGATCGGCGATAAATTAAGCAACGGCGAACCCCACGATTCCCGTTCCCCCGACTACGACGACTGGGAGCTGAACGGGGACATTCTGGTCTGGTATCCCGTGCTGTCCATTGCGCTCGAGCTCTCCTCGATGGGGATCCGCGTGGATTCGGCCGCTCTGAAGAGCCAGCTCGACAAGGCAGGCTGCCCCGAACGCGCAGGCCTTCCGTTCCAGAAAGCGATCCTTGAGGACCGGCTGCCGTTTACGATCGGCGGCGGGATCGGGCAGAGCCGGATCTGCATGTTCTTCCTGCGGAAATGCCATGTGGGCGAGGTGCAGTCCTCTCTCTGGCCGGCGGATGTCGAAGCGGAATGCGCCCGCCAGGGGATCGAGCTCCTTTAAGCTTATGGGCTTACTGCAGCGCCGGGTAAACGAAACCCTGAGCAGGACCGAAGACTTTCTTTCCGACGTGAGAGCGCTGGGGAGCGACCCCGCTCCCGCGGACGTTTCCATGATGGTCCTTCGCGGCCGCGTGGAGCTCAGCACGATCGAGGCTCTTTCACAGGATGCCGAAAAGATCCTGGAAGGGCTCACCGACCCTGTTCAAAAAAACCTCTGCCTCCAGCTCATGGGGGTACTGCAAACCGAAAGCGCCGGCCTCAAAAAAGTGCTGGATGCGCTGACAACCGCGGATCAGGCCGAAAAGCTCAACGCTGAAGCCGAGATCCGCAGAGAACTCGAAAAGATCCGGGAGAAACCATGGGAAACAACAAACGAAAACTAAAAGGCTCCGATATATTGGCGATCCTCTGCTTCCTTGCGGCAGTAGTCTTTTTTCTCGTCTGCCTGCTTTTGAAGGATACATTGGTGATCAATCTCGGGATACAGAGCTATCAGACGCTGTTCATCGCCTCCGCTGTCATCCTTGTAGGCGCCGGGCTTTTCTTCTCTTTCCGAATGACAAGGCTCCTGACCCTCATGCA
>JAEESA010000043.1 GCA_016286115.1 Lachnospiraceae bacterium | reverse complement strand
TGATCCCGGCGTTTTCCGCGCCAATGGCGATCATGGCCATGGTTCCGGCCGCCCAGACCATCGCGATAAAGCCTTCTATGATCATCTTATTGTAAAACACGCTCCGGCCGTCCTTTTCGCTCTGGACCGTCCTGGTCACCAGTGTGATCTGCGTGGAATGGAAGCCGGATAAGATCCCGCAAGCCACGGTCACAAAGAAGGTCGGTATGAACCGTTGGCTGCTAAAGTACGCACCGAAATCAAAGCCGCCTGCCGTCCAGTTATCCCAGACATTGAGCATCGGATAGCCCTTGACGATCAGCATGACGAAAACGCCCACCGCCGACAGGAGCAAGACCGCACCAAAGATCGGATAGATCCTGCCGATGATCTTATCGATCGGGAACAAGGTGGCGATCAGGTAATACACAAAGATGACGGAGTAGATGATCCAGGTGGAAGGCTCCTGCGGAGTCCCGCCATATCCCAGCACCTGCGTCGCGGTGATGTCTCCGGGGGTGTAGATGAACACGACACCGATCAGAAACAGCACTATGCAGGTAAAGACCGTATACACCTTATGAACGACACCGTTTGTATTGCGGCGTACCATTTCCGGCATCTGGATCCCGCCTTCACGAAGAGAGATCATACCGGAAAAATAATCATGCACCGCGCCGCCGATCACGCAGCCGATCGGTATGGTGATAAACGCGATGGGTCCGAAAAGGATCCCCTGGATCGGTCCGAGGATCGGACCAGTTCCCGCGATGTTCAAGAGGTTGATCAGCCCGTTTTTCCATTTGCTCATCGGAACATAATCAACGCCGTCCTGTTTTGTATACGCAGGCGTCTTCCGGTCATCCGGCCGGAACACCTTCTGACAAAATCCTCCGTAAAGAAACCCGCCTGCGATCAATATTCCCAGTCCGATAAAAAATGTAAGCATAATCCCCCTTATAGCCCGTGTTCCGCTCGCCAGGCGGCTTCGGCAGCAGCCTGCTGCGCCGCATCCATTTCCGCCTGCTGGGCAGCCTGCGCCGCTTCCTCCGCAGCCTGCTGGGCTGCAGCGATCGCAGCCTGTTCCGCGGCCTGCGCGGCAGCGATCTCCGCTGCGGCAGCCTCATCCTCTTCCGACTCATCCATGGTCACGCTGTAACCGCCACCGCCGATGATACCGGTGGTGGATTCATCCGTGTTTGTTGCCTGCGCCATCGCGATCAGCGCGCCAAGATCCGCGAACTGGGATAACCTCGCTCCGGGATGGTTCGGACAAGACCCGGCCAGCGTTTCCGCGGAAAGCCGCACACTGTCGTCTGCGGAACCCCAGTGCCCGCCGACCTGATACACCGAAGCAACGCGAAGCTCTTCCGGACAGGCCACCGTCGCAAGTGCGCCGGTCTCCGCGCAGCGGATCGCGCTGACATGGTGGTTACACTTGATCTTCGGGATCGTTCCTTCGGCAAAGTACTCCGTGCGCACCATGCTTCCTCTGGGATCGTGTTCGCAAAGGCCCGACACGGGCGCAAGTCCGGACTTGATGCAGACGCTCGCCTCCACGACACCCTTGGGCTGTACAAAATCTTTATATTCGAGGCCTTCATGGATCCGTCCCATAGCTGCCTTCCATACGAGTTTCGGATAAGTCGTGTAATTCAAAACCGAATTATCATCATAACCGCCCCACACCACGCAGGTATAGTACGGCGTGAAGCCTGCCCACAAGGCATCACGGTTGTTGCTCGTGGTCCCGGACTTTCCGGCCTGCGCCATCGTGTCTCCGAAATACGCCGGTGCGCCGGTGCCGCCGCTGCCGGTCATAACGTCCTTCATGGCGTCCGTCAGCAGCCAGGCCGTCGTCTTCTGAAGCACTTCATGCGTCTGCGGCGTGTTGTCGATCAGGACCTCTCCCTTATGATCCAGGATCTTGGTATAAAACCGGGGCTTCGTATAAAGGCCTTCGTTCGCGATCGTGGCATAGGCGGCGGTGAGCTCCAGATTGGTCACCCCGTTCGTGATACCGCCCAGCGCCAACGCCTGCGTATTGTCTTCTTCAACAAGCGTTGTGAACCCGAAATCGTGCAGCTTATCATACCCGGTCTCGGTTCCGATATCCGTCAGCGTCTTCACGGCCACAACGTTAATGGAACGCATGATGGCTTCGCGGATCGTGGTATAGCCGCGGTAGGAATGATCGTAGTTATTCACCGGCGTGTGTTTCGTATTGTTGTAGTGATACGGCGCGTCATCCTGTACGGATCCGAGCGTAAAGGCGCCCATATCCAAAGCCGGCGCATACGCAGCCAGAACTTTAAAGGTAGAACCGGGCTGACGGGTCGTTCCGGAGGCGCGGTTTAGGGTCTTGCTCGCGGATTTGTCCCCGCGTCCGCCGACCAGCGCCTTGACCTCGCCGGTCCTGTGATCGATCACGGTCATGGAAACCTGAGGCTCCAGCGTATAGGTCACGGACTCGCCGATGATCTCATCCCCTTCGGTCATGATCTCGGATTTGTACTGCTCGATGGCCGCGGCAGCCTCCTCTTCCCCGTTGTAATCGATCCCGTAGTTATTGTTCCCCGTGGTCTTCTTGAAATAGCTCAGCATGGTCTGGTCGCTGTAGTTGGAATAGGTGCCGTCGCTGTGCTGGATCGTGAGGCGGTAGGAGAAGGATGTTTTCGTATCCGATCCGCCGTAGTTTTCGGGATTATTTGCTTCCTCATCACAGATTGCCTGGATCGCGGGATCCTGCGTCGAATAGATCGTAAGCCCGCCCTGATACAGCGCCTTATAGGCCTCGGCTTCGGTATAGCCCTTGACTTCGATAAGGTCCTTGATCACCTGGTCCGTCAGCGAGTCCACAAAGTAAGACGTGATCTCCTGGCTCGAGTTCTCCACGTTCACCACCTGGATCCTGGAATAGACATCATCATCCCAGGCTTCCTGATACTGCTCCTGATCAATGAAGCCGAGCTCGAGCATCTTGTTCAAACAGCTCTCCGCGCGTTTTCGATTGTCCTCGGGATGGCTGATCGGATTATAACCGGACGGGTTCTGGGTAATGGCCGCGATCACGGCGCATTCCGATAAGGTAAGGTCAGAGACGTCCTTGCCGAAATACCGCTCGGACGCAGACTGAACGCCCAGGGTGTTCTGCCCCAGGTTGATGGTATTGAGATAGTTTTCCATGATCCAGTCTTTCGACTGTTTTTTCTCCAGCTGCAGCGCCAGATACTGCTCCTGGATCTTTCGTTCCAGCCGCTCCGCCAAAGACCCTTCCTTGGTCCAGCCGACGAACACGTTGTTCTTCAAAAGCTGCTGGGTAATGGTACTCGCGCCCTGTGAAAAGTCATGGGTGCGTAAAGCGACCACGGCAGCGCGGATAATGCCCTTGGGGTCGATCCCCTTGTGCTGGTAAAAACGCTCATCCTCGATCGCCACGAAGGCGTGCTGTAAGTCCTCCGGGATCTCATCCAAAGTCACATAGATCCGGTTCGCGCCGGAGGCCACAAGGGTCGCCGTCGTATTGCCGTTGACGTCCAAAACCGTGGAAAGATAACCGGTAGGCGTAGCGTCGATATCATCAATATTCGGCGCTGCGTCCAGGATCCCCTTCATCATGCCGTACACGGCAGAGATCCCTGCAAACATCGCGGCGATCACGGCTACGATCAGGATCATGCCGAAGCCGACGGTAAAGATCCGTCCCACGGCAGGAGCATGATTATTCAGTTTCCGTTTAGCGGCTTGTACGCCGTATCTCCCGTAATTCATAAAGGACATTATACTCTCTTCTTTAATATTATGCAAATTACGGGAATTTTACAAAAAGGATCCGGTTAGAAAATTCCTTTTTACAGATCAGGATATGAAATTCTTCCTTCCGCCCAGCTGTACTGGGTCATATATTCCTCTACCCCCTCCAGAGAACTTCCGTATGCGGTTTTTTCATAGTAATCGCAATGGATCTTTTCGGGGACCACCGCATAGGCGTTCCGTCCCTGAAACAGTACATCTTTGCAGCCGATCCTGCTCAGCGTTTCTTTCAGATCTACCCAGATATGGTGAAAATAATCCCGTTCCCTGGCGGAACCGTCGCTGTCGTCTCCCCACAGTACGGCCCGGCATTCCGCATTCGTCGCAGCGGCGCCCCGGCGGTCGATGAGATAAGCAAAAAGCTCTTTTGACTGGCTTCTTCCGAATTTCAGCGGCGTTCCGTTATAGAACACCTCGAAGTTTCCGAAGCACTGGACGTAAAGCCCTGACTCTTCTTTTTTCACCGGCCTGCGGAGATGGTTTAACGCTTCTCTCACATCCTCCTCCATAACCGGTTTTAAGATGTAACCGCTGACAAACAGCCGATGCGCATCCAGCGCAAATTCAGGATACGCGGTAACCATAATGATATTCACCGCCGGGCTTATCTCCGAAAGCTTCTTTGCCATCTTCAGCCCGTCCATATGAGGCATACGTATATCTAAAAATACAACATCAATCTCGTTTATTTTGCAGATTTCAAGGGCGTCAACCGCATTGCCTGCTTCGGAAATACAGGCGTCTTTTGTCACACGGCGAAGGATCTGCATCAGATCCCGCCGTACATTCGCCTCATCATCCACAACCAGAATATTCATTTTCGTCTTTCCTTGATAAGTAAAATTTTCATAACTGTTTTTGCGCAAACGGGCAGGAGGGAGAGGTAGAATTATCCGTGCTGCCCGCCGTGCATGGTAATCGGGGTATTTTGGTGCACGGATCTACGCAAAAACAGAGCGACGATTCCTGATTGAATGTCGCTTTGCTAAGTATACGTTATAAATATTGACAAAACATTGACAGAAAGCAGCGTTATGTCCCCTCCGAAATGTGTTACCCATTTTTTATTTTTTTCGGAATACAGATGATCACATGGCAGCCTTTCTGCGGTTCGCTTTGTATGTCGAGCGTTCCGCCGCACATCAATTCCAGCCGATTTTTTACATTGCTGATCCCGATATGAAAATGATCGTCTTCGGTGCCGGCTTCTGTTTCTCCGGTTTCATCCGTCGTAAAACCTGCGCCGTCATCCTCGATCTCTATGCAGTGCGAATCCTTTGTTTCATAGCTTTTGAGCACCAACGTTCCATGACCGTCCTCCGTCTCCCGGATCCCATGGGTGATCGCGTTTTCTACGAGCGTCTGCACCGTAAACGCAGGCAGTTCAAAATCCTGGTCACGAATATCCGTTACAATGTTGATGTCTTCTCCGTAGCGGTCCTTTTCCATATAAAGGTAATCTGTCACCGTAGCAAATTCCCGCTCCGCCCGGATACAGCCTTCCGCGCTGAGGAGGTCGATACTTCCCCTTAAAAAACCGGCAAAATGATTGAGGCTCTCCCACGCCTTCGAATCCCGGGGCACATAAGACCGGATCGAGCTCAGGGAGTTGTAGATGAAATGCGGCTGGATCTGCCGCGTATAGAGGTTGATCTGTTCGCTGGCCCGAACCCGTTCCCGCTCGATCACATCCGTGGTGTATTCGTATTGATGCACAAGGATCAGAAAGATGAGAGAAATGGAATAGGCTGCGCTGACCAGATTTAAGACAGGAACGAGGAGCTGAAGGATCCCTCCGGCAGCCGGCAAAAAATTCAGGAGAAGGAAGACTATAAATTCCCTTTTCCTTAAGGCCCGCCGGTTCTTAAATACCTGTATCAAGATTGGGATCAGCGCCAGTTCCGCGATCACAATAAGGATCCAATATCCGGGTCCCATTACAATGCCATTCTGCCTTACGATCGAATAGATCTTACCATCCCCCACAAAGCCTGAAAGGATAACAGCAAAAATCCCAAGGGCAGAAAGAATGCAGGTAAGATTGACCAGTCGCTTATAAACAGTCCCCTTCCTTGTGTTGATCACCATGGATACATGCCGCGCCATAGCAACCGGCAGCAGATAAGCGATGATCATGATCGAAAAACAGGTGATCCGCACTACATGATCGGCAGCGATATGTTCTACCCCGCGCAGTCCCCAGGCCAGGACATCAGCGAGATTCAGCACACAGTTCAAGATCAAGAGCACGATACAGGACATGGTTGCCCTGCGGTCCAGGGGTCTGGCCGGATAGATCACAATTGCCGCGACGATACAGAAAACTGCCGCCCATATTTCAAAGGTAATTTGCAGATATTGGATCATGTTTATTTCCGTATTAAAGTTCAAATAACAGATCCCCGTAAGAGGGCATCGGCCAGAGGGTCTTGTCGACGATCATTTCGAGCCGGTCAACAGGCTCGCGAAGTGCCTCCATAGCCGGCATCACGACCTCATAATAATAGCGCGCACTTTCCTCGCCTTCCGGCAGCTCCCCTGCTTTATCTTCCACGTCGATCAGCTTCGACAATGCCATCTTTGTATCGGAAAGAAGATCCGAGGTCTCATCCAAAAGCTCCGCCTGCACGGAAACATCCGAACCGCCGGCTGCATTGACTTCATTGATGGACTTCGCCAGCGCCGTCACCGCTTTGATCACGGACGGGATGATCTGTTTGCCCGCAATGTCGATCATCGCCCTTGCTTCAATATTGATGGTCTTGGCGTAGGTTTCGTAAAGGATCTCGGTCCGGGAAAGAAGCTCGGTCTTTGTAAACACTTTGAACCGTTCAAAGGTCTTTACGTTTTCCTCTCTCGTATACGCCGGGATCGCGTCCACCATGGATTTGATGTTCGGCAGCCCCCGCCGCGCGGCTTCCTCGACCCATTCCGAAGAATAGCCGTTGCCGTTGAATACGATCCGCGCATGCTCTGTCGCCTGGCGTTTGATGAGGTCATGGACCGCCCGGTTGATATCATCCGCGCGCTCCAGCTCGTCACAGGCATCCGAAAACGCTTCCGCCACGATCGTGTTCAGAACGATATTCGGCTGCGCGATGGAGTCTTTCGAACCCACCATACGAAACTCAAACTTGTTCCCGGTAAAGGCAAAGGGCGAAGTGCGGTTCCGGTCCGTGGCGTCCTTCATGAAATCCGGGATCGAATCCACGCCGGTGGAAAGCCTCTCTCTCGGGATCGAGTAGGTCGCTTCCCCGGTATTGATGAGCTGCGTCAGGACGTTTTCGAGCTGCTCCCCTAAAAATACGGACAGGATCGCCGGCGGCGCTTCATCGGCACCGAGGCGGTGGTCATTTCCCACATCCGCCGCCGAAGCGCGAAGAAGATCCGCATGATCGTCCACAGCCTTCAGAATGCAGGTCAGGATCAGCAAAAACTGTATGTTCTCATGAGGCGTTTTCCCCGGATCCAGGAGATTGATCCCATCATCGGTGCCGATGGACCAGTTATCATGCTTACCGGAACCGTTTACGCCCGCAAAGGGCTTTTCATGCAAAAGGCAGCGGAGCCCGTGCCGTGACGCAACGCGCTTCAAGATCATCATCGCCATGTGGTTGTGGTCGACCGCGATATTCGCCGCGGAATAGATGAGCGCGAGTTCATGCTGCGCCGGAGCCACCTCATTATGCTGTGTCTTAGCCGGCACGCCGAGCTTCCACAGCTCATGGTTCACATCCTGCATGTAGGTTCCGATCCTTGAGCGGATCGTGCCGAAATAATGATCGTCCATCTCCTGCCCTTTGGGCGGCATGGCGCCAAAGAGCGTCCGGCCCGTAAAGACCAGATCCTTTCTTTTCAGATATTTTTCCTTGTCCACAAGGAAATACTCCTGTTCCGCGCCGACGGAAGGCGTCACCTTTTTCGTCGTCGTATTGCCGAGAAGGCGGAGCAGGCGAAGCGTCTGCTCGTTCAGCGCCTGCATGGAGCGAAGCAGCGGCGTTTTCTGATCCAGCGCCTCTCCCGTATAAGAGCAAAATGCCGTTGGAATGCAGAGAATAGTGCCCGCTTCATCCCGCCGCACAAAAGCCGGCGAGGTGCAGTCCCAGGCGGTGTAGCCTCTGGCCTCAAACGTGGCGCGAAGGCCTCCCGAAGGGAAGGAGGAAGCATCCGGTTCCCCCTTGATCAGCTCCTTCCCGGAAAAACTCATTAAAACCTTTCCGCTGGGAAGCGGCGTCGAGATAAAGGCGTCGTGCTTTTCCGCCGTCACCCCGGTCAGGGGCTGGAACCAGTGGGTGTAGTGGGTCGCGCCCTTTTCGATCGCCCACTCCTTCATCTCATGCGCGATCACATCCGCCGTTTCCGGATCCAGTTCTTTTCCCTCTTCGATCACTTCCTTCAGTTTGTGATAGACCTTCTTCGGAAGACGCTGCTGCATCACCTCGTCATTAAACGTATTTTCCCCGAAGAATTCCGATACATTTCCCGTTATTTCGCTCATTTCTGCCTCCCGTAAATTACTGATCGAGCATTGGCTTGCCCACATGCTCGTTTCGCGGTTCGTGCCGGCGCAAGCCGGATATTTCCCTGCACGAACCTGCGAAAAAAAGGCGTTCCGCACGATGCGGAACGCCCACAATCTCATGCATAGATCCGCGCAAGGAAATTTTCCGGCTGGCGCCGGACGCGGATCACGCGGCGAGCAGTGTCCCCCTGCTCGAATTTATGCCTGGCCAACCGATCCGAAAAGTTCGAATTTCTCTTTGACGGTCTGCTTGATGGCTTCCACGCCGGGAGCCAGAAGCTTTCTCGGGTCAAAGCCCTTGCCTTCCAGATCCTTGCCTGCTTCGATGTATTTCCGAACGGCTGCCGCGAAGGAAAGCTGGCATTCCGTATTCACGTTGACCTTGGATACGCCGAGCGTGATCGCTTTTTTCACCATCTCATCCGGGATTCCGGAGCCGCCGTGAAGCACGAGAGGCATGATGCCGGTCTTCTGCTGGATCTTGTCCAGAGTTTCAAAGGAAAGGCCTTCCCAGTCTGCCGGATATTTGCCGTGGATGTTTCCGATACCGGCTGCGAGCATGTCAACGCCGAGGTCAGCGATCTGCTTGCATTCATCCGGATCCGCGCATTCGCCGCGTCCGATAACGCCGTCTTCTTCACCGCCGATCGCGCCGACTTCCGCTTCGATCGACAGACCCAGCTGATGCGCTACATGCACGAGCTCGGTGGTCTTTGCGATGTTCTCGTCGATCGGATAATGAGAGCCGTCAAACATAATGGATGTAAAGCCGGCTTTGATGCACTTGTAGCAGCCTTCGTATGTACCATGATCCAGATGGGTCGCTACCGGAACCGTGATTCCCATTTCTTCGTCAAGAGCGGCTACCATGTCCTGTACGACCTTAAATCCGCCCATGTATTTTCCGGCCCCTTCGGAAACACCGAGGATAACCGGGGAGTTCAGTTCCTGCGCTGTCTGAAGTACGATCTTCGTCCATTCCAGGTTGTTGATGTTGATCTGGCCGACTGCATAGTGGCCTGCTTTTGCTTTCTTCAGCATTTCTGTTGCCGATACTAACATTTGTTTCCCTCCATCTTTCACATTTTTAGGTTTACGAACCGTCTCCTATCATACCATGGATACGGTAACTTTTCAAGTTACTGCTTATATTCTGTAACGATTGAAGAAACAAAAAATCCATACTATAATGAAGGAAAGTTTGGGGTAAGAAGGATCCGGAATAATGAGTGAAAGCATACGCTTCCTATACGAAGGAGGCAAAGGAGAGATCGAAGTGAAGAAGTCCCGCTTTCTGGCGGAGCTTGCGCCGGTGACGACGGAAGAAGAGGCGAATGCCTTTATCGCCGCAAAGAAGAAAGAGTTCTGGGACGCGCGGCATAACTGCCACGCCTTTATCGTCGGGGAGAAGCCGGAGATCCTTCGTTTTTCCGATGACGGGGAACCCGGCGGGACAGCGGGAAAGCCGATGCTCGAGATCCTGCAGCATGAAGGGCTTCATGACGTCGTGGCGGTGGTGACCCGGTATTTCGGCGGCGTGCTGCTCGGAACAGGCGGACTGGTGAGAGCCTATCAGGGGGCGGTGCAGGAAGCGCTGCCGGCCTGCCGATTCGGACAACGCTTCACAGGACAGGAGATCGATATCCTCCTTCCTTACACCCTGCTCGGAAAGATCCAGCATTTCCTCCGGGAACGGCCCGGCGTATTTGAACTCGAAACAATCTACGAACAGGACGTCACCGTAAAACTGGTCACGCCGGTTTCCGAAAAGGACGCGCTGTGCCGGGGCATCAAAGACCTCCTCGGCGGCCAGGCCGGCCTTACGATCAAAGACCCTGATTCCTATGATGAGGTCGACGGAAAAATAATATGAAGCAGAGTCCTTGACAACGACGGGATTTCTCGTTATAATCGGTATGTTCTGTGTGAATAATGCCCATTCGCCAAATGGTAAGGCAGCGGACTCTGACTCCGTCATTTCCAGGTTCGAGTCCTGGATGGGCAGCTTACTTCGGAAGCTGATAAGGCTTCCGAAGTTGTATGGCGAAGTAGCTCAGCTGGCTAGAGCACACGGTTCATACCCGTGGTGTCGAGAGTTCAAGTCTCCCCTTCGCTACGAAAAAAGGCTGACGCATGAAGTTGCGCCAGCCTCATTTTTTATTCTGTTACTACCCTCTCTCTGACAAACTCCTCGACCGCTTTTCGCATCTCGTCCATATGATTGTCAAAACAGTGCGTGTCGCCCTCGACCGGGACCAGCCTGACATCCTCATAAAACCCCTTTGCTTCTTCGGCGCAGCGGAAGGGGACCGTTTCGTCTGTGGTGCCGTGCACGATCAATGCCGGACCGCGGAAAGACGGCGCGATCTTTTCCACATAGATCGTCTGCGCCACGCGGACATAGTTTCCGCTGAGCTTTAACCCCTCTTCCCGATCGATCACATCCGGCACTTTTCCAGGATCAAAGTATACGCCCAAAATCTCCCCGCTGCGGGCGATCTCCGGGATCATCAGCGCGGGCGACAGAAAGATCCCGGCACGGATCTTGTCATGATACATGCCCGCGATCAGGATGGCTAAAAGCCCGCCCTGGGAATGCCCCGCGATACTGATGGATGTGGCAAAATCCAGCGTTTCAGCGTAATTCAGCACATAATACGCATTGGTGATCCATTTGAACAGCGTATGCTCCTTAAACTCTCCTCCGGTTTTCCCATGCCCGTACATTTCGGCCCGAAGCACCGCGGCACCCGCATCGAGCATGCCGGCCTCCGCCTGCAGGATGTGCTCCTCTTCAATGTGTCCGGTAAAGCCCGGGTAAAGAATGATCAGAGGGCATTTTTCTTTCCCCTCCGGCAGGGTCAGCTTGGCATGGATATTGATGCCGTCGCAGGGAATAAAGAGTTCTTTCGGTTCGCTCATTTCGTTCCTCCTTCAATAACTTTGATTTACAACAGATCCAATTCTACAGTCTCGCCTGTCGACAGATCCGCCCGGCAGAAGTGCATGCCTCTGTACACATAGCCTTCTCTCCAGCCGATGTCTTCCCCGAACTTTCTTTCACAATCCGCAATGCAGTAGAAGATGCTGTCGCCGGCGCGTTCGGCTGCCTGGAAGATCTTGGTTTCCGCGCCATCCGGCTGTGAGAGCGGGTATTCCGGGATCAGGTTCGGCACGACCACCTCTTCCTGATCGGGGGAGGCGTAATATACCAGGTCTCCGTAACTCCGGTTGGAAAGAGCTGCTTCGCCATGCGGGTCATGTCTTGTATAACGGACGCTTTCCCCATCTTCGATCACAAACCAGGGCGCATCGGACCCGTCTTCAAAACCGTCCGGAAGATCCTGCACAAGGACCTTTAAGCTCCCTTCGTCGCCTTCGGTCAGGGAAACCACCGCATAGTCCGATAAGATCGCCATCGTTCCGTCAAACCAGGCAAAGGCCAGATAGACCTTATCGCCGTCCCGCTCGGTCTGCGTAAGCTCCGGGGTTGTCCAGCCGTAGTTGTGGCTGGCGGGCAGCACCCCGTATTCGATCGTGGTTCCGTCCGGCTTCAGTTCCACCAGCACCGTACCGTCGATCTCATGGTCATAGACCTCCATGAAAAGATCCTCACCGGCGAATTTCAGATGCGCGATCGTATCCTCGCCGCCTCGGGTGTAGGAGCCGCCGTAGATCGTGCCGTCGGTCACCATGACCATCTCATTGCTGTAATCATAGTAGGCAAGATAGTCATTCTCCGCGGAGGCATCTCTGACCGACGTGTATTCCGTCGAGACAAAGTCCTTCTGCCCGCTCCCGTCAGGCCAGCAGCGGATAAGTGTCCCGTCGTTGAGCGTATTGTAAAAACGGCCGTCGAGATACCATAAGGGGCCGGCTGCATTGCAGAAAAACGCCGTACCGGTTTCCCCTGTTTCAAGGTCGCAGAAACTGACTTTTCCGTACTCCGCCAATTCCTGATTGTTTAAGAAATACCCCCACAGCCCGCTGAACTCCATTGCATTCTCATCCGGAAACGCGGTCCGAAAATACACCATATTCCCGATACGAAGGAAGTTTTTGCCGTTGTTTTCGATATCCGAAGAGGCTAAAAACTGCGAGGTAAGTACTCTTTCCTTCCCATCGTATGAAATGGTCCGGGGATCCGCGCGAAGGGCCGCCGGGTCGTCCGGCTCCGTCAGCACAACAAGCGGGATCTCCGCCTCATCCGCTTTCACAAGGCTGCATTTTTCGTCGGCTTCCCATCCGTCAACTCCACTCCATCCGTTTTCTGTTGGAACCAGGTCCAATGTATCCTGACCGGTCTCATAATTTAATGTAAGCTCATAGGGCATCCCGCCGCTTTCCGGTCTGGAGAACATTATTTCACAGGTTCCCGGTTCCGTAGCCTTATAATTTCCTTTTCCGTAACACACTTCCGTTCCCGGCATTTTTTGATAGACCTGGAACGTCCCGTCCTCATTGAACCAAAACCATGAAGTACTCTCTTCGGTGTTTTCTTTCCATAAACCGGTAAGGCTCGGATCGGCATTTTTCGGATCCGCCTCGTTTACATAGGGAAATGCGCCCTCTGCCTCCTCATCCGGCGTAAAAACAACCTCCGCCCCATTCTTCGTGACCGGCTGATCCGCGCCGTCCATGCCGCTGAATTTCAGTTCGCCATTCTCTGCCGTGAGCATACAAAGCTCGGGGCTGCTCCACCATTCCGTCAGGTTCGACATATTGGAAAACGAAAGCACGCCAAGCTCCAGGCTTTTCGTATCCGGATCCAGCAGCTCTTCGGGGTTACGTGGAACCAGCTCCAGCGCCCAATAAGAGTAACCGCCCTCATCCACATAGCCGTAGAGATTCCCACCGGCTTCAAAAAGCTCCAGCGTATAGCCCTCCTCCCCATTTTTGCAGGAATAGATCCCGGCCAGTTTGGCGGCAAGTGTCTCTTCTGCAGCCGCCTCTTCCGGCTCCGTTTCCGCAATCTCCGTTTCCTCTGAAGCGGCTTCCTTCACTTCACTCACCGGTTCAGGGCTTTCCGAACTAATCGTTTTCACCGGTTCCTGCACCGGAGCCTTTTCCCCGCAGGCTCCCGCCGAAGCGGTAAGTGCAGCGGCAAGACCAAGGGCAGATACGGTTCTTAATAATTTACTCTTCATCGTACTATCTCCAATTCTTTAGATGACCAGTCTCGCAATCTGGAATGTGATAAAGGCTGCGCCCCAGGCGATCAGGCATTGCCAGAGGATCACGCCGACAGCCCATTTTCTTCCGAGTTCCCGGCGGATCGAAGCGATCGCAGCCACACAGGGCGTATAAAGCAGCGAAAACACCAAAAGGGAAATTGCCGAAGCCCCGGTCATCACGCCGGTGATCCCTCCGGGGAACAGAAGCTGGAGCGTGGAGACCACACTCTCCTTTGCCATCACGCCGCTGATCAAAGAAGTGGTAAAGCGCCAGTCTCCGAGCCCCAGCGGCTGCATGACCGGCGTGATCCAGCCGGCGATCGTTGCGAGGATACTGTCCTTTTGATCCGCAACAAGTTCAAAGTGGAAGTTGAAGCTGTTCAAAAGCCAAATGATGATCGTGGCGATCAGGATCACAGAGAACGCTCTCTGCAGAAAGTCCTTTGCCTTTTCCCAGAGAAGCTGTCCCACGTTTTTTGCCCCGGGCATCCGGTAATTCGGCAGCTCCATCACAAACGGCACCGGTTCGCCGCGAAACAGCGTCTTCCGAAACAGCAGCGCTACGAGAACCGCGAGCAGGATCCCAAGTAGATACAAGGAGATCATGATCAGCGCCCTGTACTTTTGGAAAAACGCGCCCACAAAAAACGCGTAGATCGGCAGTTTCGCGGAACAGCTCATAAAGGGCGTCAGCAGGATCGTCATCTTCCGGTCCCGTTCGCTCGGCACCGTACGCGTGGACATGACCGCCGGCACCGTACAGCCGAACCCGATCAGCATGGGGACGATGCTCCGTCCGGAAAGGCCGATCTTGCGCAGGAGTTTATCCATAACAAAGGCCACGCGCGCGATATAACCGCTGTCCTCCATAATGGACAGGAAGAAAAACAGGGTGACGATGATGGGCAGGAAACTGACCACGCTTCCCACGCCCTTAAAGATCCCGTCGATGATCAACCCATGCAGCACTTCATTGACCTTTGCTGCGGTAAGTGCCGTGTCGGCGGCCTGCGTCAGCATATCGATCCCGTGCCCCAAAAGCTCCTGCAGATTTCCTCCGATCACATCAAAGGTCAGCCAGAACACAACGCCCATGATCAGGATAAAGAACGGGATCGCTGTCCACTTTCCGGTCAGGACCTTATCGATCTTTTCACTGCGGATGCTCTCTTTACTCTTTGCCGGGCGATGCACCGACCGTTTACAGATCCGGCGGATAAAGGCATAGCGCATGTCCGCGATGGCAGCGCTCCGGTCCATTCCCCGTTCCTTTTCCATCTGCAGAACGATATGCTCCATGGTCTCCTGCTCGTTCTGGTCCAGCCCGAGCCGGGAAATGATCCGCTCATCCCCTTCAATGACCTTGGACGCGGAAAACCGGATCGGCAGATCCTCCCTTTTCGCGTGATCCTCAATGAGATGGCTGACGGCGTGCAGGCACCGGTGAACCGCGCCGCCGTTTTCGTTTTCCGCACAGAAGTCCTGGCGAAGCGGCCGTTCCCGGTAATGCGCCACATGAACGGCATGCTCGATCAGCTCGTTGATCCCCTGGTTTTTTGCCGCGGAGATCGGAACGACCGGAACGCCGAGCCCCGCTTCCAGTTCGTTGATGTCGATCGAACCGCCATTGGAATAAACCTCGTCCATCATATTGAGCGCGATGACCATCGGGATGTTCATTTCCAGAAGCTGCATTGTGAGATACAGATTCCGTTCGATATTCATCGCGTCAACGATATTGATAATGGCTTTGGGGTGTTCGGTAAGAACATAATTCCGGGAAACGATCTCCTCGTCACTATAGGGAGACATGGAATAGATCCCGGGAAGGTCCGTTACGAGCGTATGGGGATGTCCCTTGATCTCTCCGTCCTTCCGGTCCACGGTAACGCCCGGAAAGTTACCGACATGCTGATTTGACCCTGTCAGCTGATTGAAAAGAGTCGTCTTTCCGCTGTTCTGATTTCCCACCAGCGCGAACTTCATCACCGTTCCTTCGGGGAGCGGGTCGCCGTCGCCTTTCGCGTGGAACTTACCGCCCTCACCGAGACCGGGGTGATCGGTTTTGCGGCGTTTCACTTTTGCGTGTATCGGCTCTTTCTTTTCGGCGACGGGCGTGACATCTATCTCGCCGGCATCCGCGAGCCTGAGTGTGAGCTCATACCCGTGCAGACGCAGCTCCATAGGGTCGCCCATAGGCGCGAGCTGCACGACCGTGATCTCTGTGCCGGGGATTATCCCCATATCGAGAAAGTGCTGCCGGAGCGCACCGGTACCGTTTATTTTTCCGACACGAACGCTCTCACCGGGGCGAACGTCTTTCAGAAGCGGCATACGATCATCACATTCTTCCTGTGGCGTTTTCGGGAAACGCCGGATAAATTTTCAAAGTTTCGACGGAGTTACCGCCAATAACAGCAAAAGGCGCATACACCGAAAACGGTATATGCGCCGGAATTGTTGCAATTACTTCTTTGCTGCAGACTTAGCTGCGGGAGCAGCGGGCTTTGCAGCAGCCGCCTTCTTTGCGGGAGCCGCCTTCTTTGCAGGAGCAGCCTTCTTCGCGGGAGCAGCCTTCTTGGGAGCTATCGCATTGAAGATATCTGCGCAGCCTGCCTCGTTGCCCTCAACTGCGAGTTTGCCGGACTTAATGGCGTCTGCGGGAGCGAGATCGCCCTCAACGAGTGCTGTGAATGTGTCGGCATCTGCAACGAAAGTAGCTGTAGCGTCTTTATAATCGAAGTTCTCGACTGTTATCTTGCTGTCGCCATTTTCATACTTTGCATAGAA
>JAEESA010000324.1 GCA_016286115.1 Lachnospiraceae bacterium | reverse complement strand
AGGGCGGGGCCTGTTTTAATTGGAATAATAAAGAGCCTACTTAGTAGGCTCTTTTGATTCGGTGGTTTCAGTTGATTCTGTCGATTCCGTAGACTCAGTGGATTCTGTACTTTCGGTCTCGGTTTCCGTTTCTGTTTCTGTCTCGGTTTCCGTTTCGGTCTCCGGCTCCGGCGCGGGTCTGGTGGAGGGGGAGACGATGATCTTCTTTGTCTTTTCTAAGAGGACTTCGCCGTCTTCGTCGAGGATAAAGAAGGTCAGCCGCGTGATGCCGACTTTCTTACCGGTGATGTTCAGCTTCACCCAGTCCTTCTTCGGCTTGGACTTGGAGGAGTCGAGGGTGCAGGTGGCGATCGTTTCGTCGTCGATGGTCCATTCGACGCTGTCGCGGTCCGGTCCGCCGTATACGATCTTGTAGATCTTGCTTTCCCATTGTTCCACCCGCATCTTTGTCATGTTGATGAAGTAGGGCGGTTTGATCTTTGTTGTGATCGGCGAATTGTTTAATACGCTGCTGACCGCGCTGTCGTCCAGGTCGATGGCACGGGCGTAGAAGGTGTGGTTGCCTGTGACGGACAGGGAGAGGGTCTTCTCGAAGCCGTGCATCGAACCGCAGGGCAGGCCGGCGTCGACCAGATCCTGGCGCTTCTTCTTGGCGCGGAACTGCTTCACGAGGGTGCCGCCCTGTTCGGGAAGGGCATCCATGTAGATCTGGACGAACACGGGATCCTGCAGGTGATCGGGATCATAGGCCCAGCCACGCACCTTGACGGCGCCGTTTTCGCCGGCTGCGGTGTCCAGAAAGCCCTGCGGACGCTGGTTAAAGTTCCCCGGCGAGCCCAGAGGGATGGTGAGGTAGGTGGTGTCGGAGTAACCGTATCTCCAGACGACGTCTCTGATGTCTCTGGTGTGCCCGCTTACGACCGGAACGCCCTGTGCGTTGTAGCCGGTGCAGAGCGTCACATGCTTCAGCGCATAAGAGGACTGCCAGTTCCCGTGCCATTGATAACAGACGGGGCTGCCGACGAAAACATTGCTGTCGTCGGCCACATACCGGGGAAGGCCATAGGTGCCGCATAAGTAGTTGGAAAGCGCGATCACGGCGATCCAGGCTTTGGAGTCCTTATACCAGGTGCCGTCGGACGGCAAACCGCCGGCGCTCAGGCACTGGGAGACGAAGTTCGCGCAGTCGCCGCCGCGCCCGGTATAGTCGGAAAAGGCGGGGTTGCGGGCCAGCGCCCACTGCTGGGCATAAGCGACCGCGCCGTTCGGATCATAAGAAGCGACCCCGGTCTGAACCAGACCGTTGCTGGTTTCATACGCTTTTGCCGAAGAAGCTGCGCTTTGCGAGGGAACAGGCTCTGCTTTGGCGGCCTCGTCCATTTCCGCGAACAGCTCGGCCCCGTTTATGACCGCGCTGATCGAAAGATCGTTTTCGTCGATGACCATGGTGTAATCCAGAAGATACGCGGAATAGTTGACTACGTCCGAAATCGAGCGGTCGCTGTAGCCGAGCACCATCCATTCGTCGATCGAGAGCCTGTACCGCCCGTTCCCCAGCGCTGCCGCCTTTACGACAGAGAAGGAGGGGATCAGGGCCACGACTTCCGAGGACGCGCAGCCGAAATAGAACTCATTCAGTTCTTTCTGCCGCTGCCAGGCATAACGGGTCGCCTCGTCAGGAGCATCATTTTTTTCTTTCCCGAGAAGGAACAGCGTCTTTTTCGCCTCATACGCCTTGACGGCGCGGAGCATTTTGGCACCGTTCGGCAGCGTTTCCAGAGCTGAAACGTCTGACGGTTTCTCCGAAAGGATCGAGAGCGCCTCCGCGTAGGAGATATCCATGTGCTTATCGTATAAGGCAGCCAGATCGGCTGCGTCGGAGCTTTCTGTGAATGCTGCATAAGCGGGCACTTCGCCCACGGTCATCAGTTGGGTTTCCGTCTTTGCCTGAACCTGCTCGCTCTTTGCGTCCGGGTAAACAAAAGTTGACAGAACCAGTCCTGCGGACAGGAGTAATCCCGTGATCCTCATTATTCTATTTTTCATTTTTTTCTTTCTTTTTTCCATAGTGTTTTTATTATAACCTTTCCTCTTTCGTTCGCCAAATACAAATTTTCACTTGTTTTTCGGCCTCCTCTTGACAAATCTGCCAAAGATTATTAGAATAGACAAGGCTTGAGGAACCGTAGCTCAGCTGGGATGAGCGCTCGCCTCACACGCGAGAGGTCAGGAGTTCGAGCCTCCTCGGTTCCAGGAACGGTCATCCTTTCGGATGACCGTTTTCATTTATGATTATTGTTTTCCCAAAAATCGCAGAGGTTCACATATATGTATACGATCAAAGGCCGCATTGGGTACAGCGAATGTGGAAAAAACTGGAGATTGACCCTGCCGGGGCTCATTGACCGCCTGCAGGACTGCAGCACCATGCAGAGTGAGGATCTTGGCATGGGAGAGGCGTTCGTGATGGAGTACGGGGCGGCGTGGATCCTGGCCTCATGGGATATCAAGCTGTTCCGGTTCCCGTCGCACGGGGAGTTGGTGGAGACGGGGACCTGGCCGTATGACTTTAACCGGCTTTTCGGTTTCCGTAACCACATTATGAAGGCCGAAGACGGGGAAGTGCTGGCGGCGGCGGATTCCCAGTGGTTTTATTTTGATTTTGCGAGAAAACGGCCGGTGCGCATTCCGGAGATCGTTGTGAACGGGTATGAGAACAGTTTTGAGGAAAAACTACCCTATGATTTTTCGTCGAGAAAGATCCCGTTGCCGGAAACCTTTGAAGAAAAGGAAAGCTTTGTCGTCAGGAAGATGGATATCGATACGAATGATCACGTGAATAACGCCGTGTACGCGGCATTTGCGTTGGATTACCTTCCGCCTGTGGAGAGACTGAAGGAGATCAGGATCGAGTATCTGAAGGCGGCGGTGCTTTCGGACCGGATCATTCCGGCAGTGTACATCGGGGAAGAACGGACGGTCCTGAACCTGAAGGGAGAGGACGGAAAACCGTTTGTCGTGATCGAAGCAAGGGAGCGGTAATGCGGAATATAAAGAAGGTCTGGTCGCTCCTTACCTATCATTGGAAGGAGCTGTTTCTGTTCGAGCTCATCTACAAGGTCATCTGCTACGGCGTGGCCGTTCCGCTTGTGCGCCTTTCCATTTCCGGCATCATCTGGGTCACGGGATTTCGGTATATCACAAAAGCCAATCTCTGGGCGTTTCTTTTGCATCCGGTCACGATCCTTTTGGC
>JAEESA010000323.1 GCA_016286115.1 Lachnospiraceae bacterium | reverse complement strand
AGAACGGCGTGATGTCTGTGATGATCGTTCCGGTCTGTCCTTCCGAGAGGACATCTGCAAGCTCTGTCTCCGTCGTCATCGCAACGATCTTTCCTTCGCTTTCGCATTTGTCATAGCCGACAAATTCCGTGTGCAGCGCCGTGTCGATCTGCTCATAGATCGTCGCGTCGGCGCCCATATAACTATAGGTCTTGCGCGCATTCCGGGCCTTTTCCTTCTGCTCCTTCATGCACTCTTCAAAGCCTTTTTCATCATAGGAGAAACCCTTTTCGGCCAAAATCTCGCCGGTCAGATCCACCGGGAACCCATAGGTATCGTAAAGCCGGAAGGCCTTCTCACCGGAAAGCGTCTTTTCGCCGGCATCCGCCAGCTCTTTTTCATAATCCCGCAGGATCTGAAGACCCTGGTCGATGGTCTTCGCGAACTTTTCTTCCTCTTCGGTCAGAACCTTTAAGATAAAGTCCTTCTTCTCCTCAAGCTCCGGATACCCGTCCTTGCTCTCATTGATCACTGTCCTGGAAAGCTCTGCCAAAAACGTATCCTTGATCCCGAGCATTTTACCGTGACGGCTCGCGCGGCGGATGATCCGGCGCAGAACATAGCCCCTGCCTTCATTCGAGGGCATGATCCCGTCAGAAACCATGAAGGTCGCGGAGCGGATATGGTCGGTGATCAGGCGGATCGAGACGTCATCCATCTGGTCCGCGTTGTACTTTTTCCCGGATAATTCGGAAACACGGTCGCGGATCGCCTTCATCGTATCGATATCGAAAACGGAATCCACCTCCTGCATGACCACAGCAAGGCGTTCCAAGCCCATGCCTGTATCGATGTTCTTATTCTTCAGCTCCTCGTAATTGCCCTTTCCGTCGCCTTCGAACTGCGTAAACACGTTGTTCCATACTTCCATGAACCGGTCGCAGTCACACCCCACCTTGCAGTCGGGCTTTCCGCAGCCGTACTTTTCTCCGCGGTCAAAATAGATCTCGGAACACGGTCCGCAGGGACCCGCGCCATGCTCCCAGAAGTTATCGCACTCTCCGGTCTCCGGGTCGCGCGCAAAACGCGAGATCTTCTCCGCCGGGATCCCGATCTCCTTGTTCCAGATCTCAAAGGCCTCGTCATCCTCATTGTAGATGGACGGATACAGCCTGTCCTCCGGCATTCCGAGAACCTTAGTCATGAATTCCCAGGACCAGTGGATCGCTTCGCGCTTGAAGTAATCCCCGAACGAGAAATTCCCGAGCATCTCAAAAAAAGTGAGATGCCTCGCGGTCTTTCCCACATTTTCAATATCACCGGTACGTATGCATTTCTGGCAGGTGCAGACCCGCTTTCTCGGCGGGATCTCCTGTCCCGTAAAATATGGCTTAAGCGGCGCCATGCCCGCATTAATAAGCAGGAGACTGTTATCGTTCACGGGAACAAGGGAAAAGCTCTTCATCGAAAGATGATCCTTGCTCTCAAAGAACTCCAGAAACTCCCGCCGCAGTTCATTCACTCCCAAATGTTTCAATTTTCTTTCCTCCAGTCTTTACCGGCGCTCTGTCTTTTCGCCGGTTCCTATTTCTTAGCGGATGCCGCAGCCTCTTCTTCCTCCGGCGCCATCATCGCTTTCTTTTTGTCCTTGTTCATCCGAAGCTTCTTCCCGACCAGCACGCCTAAGACCGCGATTCCCGCCAGGATCAGCGCGATCACGAGATACTGCAGAAAGCTTGCAAAGAATGCTCCGACCGAACCATGTAAAATAGCTACCATATTCTCTGTTCCTCCATAAAAATATGAAAACAACCTTTTTCTACTTTACAACAACATCGTGGAAAAATCAATAAACGAAGAAATCGGAAAAAATTGTCTACACTTCCATTTCTGCTTCGTATATAATGATAGAAGCTAAACGGGCATTCGATCGATATTTTTCGATCGGCATGATAAGGGAGGTATCAAAATGACTGAAGATCTTAAGAAAAACGCAGCGTCTGAAAACGAAGCAAAAAAACTCGACGAAACGAAGCCTAATGCAAAGGATGGCAGCCACATCCTCGATGATACGGATCTTGATAAGATTGCAGGAGGTGCACAGTTTCCAGTAAACGAAAAGCACGATCCTTTTCAGTAGGAATCTGTCTATGCATATATTTATGCACCGGAAATCGCGGCTGCAATCAGCCGCGATTTTTTTTGTAGACCGTGTAAGAGAATATCCCGTCTGAAGCCGGGCGCGCCCCTGCGATCGAGTAGGGACGTACATAGTACTTCGGTCGGCGTTTCATTATGATGGAAGCGGCTCCAGCCCCAGCCCCTCCGCGATGCCGCGGGCGTCGGCCTTGGCCCATTCCTCGATGAGGTTTCCTTCGATCGCAAGGCGGCGGATCTCCTTTACGGAATGATAGCCATGCTCGATGATCATGCCGGGAATGTCCTCATTGGCGGAGCCGCGGAGGACGCCGTAATAGTCGTTACTGCCCTCCTTGGGCTGGCCGGTCCGCCGCACGATCTTTCCGGGATAGCCTAAACCGTCATTGTATGTTCCCGTCCACTCCGGCACGTTTTCAAACGTGCTTTCGTCAAAATCAGAGCCGTAAAGGTTATGGGTCCGATACACCTCCGCCAGGTTCTTTCCGACAGCGAGCGCCGTTCTTTTTGCAAGTTCAGAATCTACCGCAGTCTCATTCAAAATGACCATGGGCTTATTGATCGATTCCGGCTGGTCAAACTGGGGATAACCGTTCGCATTCGCGGCATTCGCGTTGGTGTGGAGGGAGATGAAAAGATCGCACTGGTAGAGAGAGGCGTACGCGCCGCGAAGATAGATGCTGCGGCTGTCCAGGGCCTTGTCGGTGAGGCCGTTTAAGGTGATGTGTTCGCTCTCTCTGGTCAGGTAGGAATCGACCCCGTAGGTGTCCCATAAGATCTCCTGCAGGCGGGCTGCAAGCTGCAGCGTCACATCTCCTTCGGCATAGCCGTAAGACCCGTTGCCCGTGACCGCGTTCGCGCCGCCGTAATGGCCCGGATCGATGCAGAGCATGTACTGATCCGCCGGCTGCGGCGTCTCACCGTCAGGGATCTCTGTTTCTTCTTCCGAATCCATTTCCTCGGACCCGGTTTCCTGTGATTCACTTCCAGAAACGCCATCAGCAGAAGATTCGGAAATGTCTTCTTCAGTACTCCCTTCCGTCAACGGTTCCATCTCCTCCATCTTCTCTTCCTCCTGCGCCTCTTTTAATTTGTCTGACGCCAGCACCGGCTGCTCAAACACATGTTCC
>JAEESA010000042.1 GCA_016286115.1 Lachnospiraceae bacterium | reverse complement strand
GAACGCCGGAAGCTCTCCCCATACTGCCCCTGCGAATCCGTCCAAAGCTCATAGAAACTCTGCTCTGTTCCGCTGCTCTTGATGGTCTCTATGGTGCCGAGACCGTTTAAGAGGGAGGCGTCGAGGCTTCCGGAGTTTGTCATGACGCTCCGGCTGACAATGGCGATCTTCGCCTGGCGATATCCGGAGATCAGAAGATACAGGATCTCAACGATCAGACAGATCAATGCGATCCGGCTGTCATAGTAAAAAAGCAGTCCGATATAAAGCAGCGTCATTCCCGCGTCCACGAGCCTTGGGATCACGGAGTTCAAAAGGGTCCGATTGATCATGATGTTTTGTTCGATCCGCTGCATCAGATCTCCGGCGCTGTGGTTTTCAAAATAGCGCATGGGAAGAGAGAGCAGTTTCTTGAACAGAGCGGCCCCGGACATCGCCGCGGCTTTCCGGCTGGCCTTTGCCACCATCTGCGTCTTGACCGCCGACATCACCGTCTGCACGATCAAAAACAGCGTCATCATGAAAAGCAGGGGAAGATACAGCTGTCCCTGCCTCCCCTTGATCACTTCATCCACAAAGTTCTTCGACGGGTTCAGGGAAAGCACGCCGAAGACGCTTGCCACCAGGCTCAGTAAGACAATGACCACGATCGCGCTCTTGCTGTTGATCAGCCTCTTCCTCATCAACGCCCATACTGAAACGGGTTTTCCACCGGGACGAAAGCCTTCCGTCGGCGCAAGATCGATCACCGTTCCCGTGAAAAGGGAGCTGAACTTCTCCGTTGTCATTGTCACCTCTCCCTTTGAAGGGTCGATAACGGTGGTAAACTTATTTGTGATCTTTTTGATGACGCAGTAATACTTATTTTTCCACTGCACCAGGATCGGCAGCTTCTCCTCTCTTAAGGCTTCAAAGGATACCTTCCGGATCCCTCCGGTAAGACCAAACTTTTCTGCCGCATTTACAATCTGTTCCGGGCTGGCGCCGTTTCTGGAAACAATGGTTTTTTCGCGCACTTCGGAAAGCGGGAGATATTTTTTATAATACCCCAGCATCATGCAAAGCGCCGCAGCGCCGTTTTCTCCGGGCTGCATCTGGATCACCACCGGTATACGCATGGCCTTATCTCCTCTCTATTAGCTGTATCATCCTTTTGGCCGGTAGTTAAAGCACAGCATGGTCAGGTCATCAAACTGCTCCGCCTCGCCGACGAAAGCATCCACATCCTCCCGGACGTGTTTTAAGAATTCCTCCGGGCCGTCTTCCTTATGGCGGTTTGCACTTTCCTCCAGCCGTTTCATGGCAAAACGCTGTTTCGCTGTATTCGTGGCTTCCGGCAATCCGTCGGTATAGACAAAGATCTTATCCCCCGGGGAAAGATCATATTCATAGTCTTTGTATTTCGCCTTGGCAAGGGCGCCCAGCACCATTCCGTGGCGTGTGACCAATGGTTCATAAGCTTCTTTATTTTTGCAGATCAGCGGATTTTCATGTCCGGCATTGGCTTCGGTCACATGCCCGGTGGAGAGCGTCACGATCGCGAGCCATACGGTCACAAACATTTTCTGGTCGTTTCGTTTGGAAAGCTGCGCATTCACATCCGTTAAGATCTCCGCCGGAGTTCCGCCCATCAGCGCGCGGTTTTCCAACACCGATTTGGAGACCATCATAAACAGCGCCGCCGGGATCCCCTTCCCGGACACATCCGCGATCACGAGGCACAGATGGTCTTCGTCGATCATAAATATATCGTAGAAATCTCCCGCCACCTCTTTTGCCGGCGTCATGGAAGCAAACACATCAAAATCCGTCCGGTCCGGAAACAGGGGGAAGTTCTTCGGCAGCAGATCCGCCTGGATCTTCGTCGCGATGGAAAGCTCCGCGCCGATCCTCTCCTTCTCCGCCGTCATCTGGCGGATCCGTAAGATGGACGTTTTGACGTCCGTCTCCATACCGGTCATGTTGGTCCAAAGCTCCTCGATCTCATCCGCCGTATACAGGGACAGCTCTTCAAAGACCGAAGGAGTATCCGTGCTGATCTTTGTCTTATCTCTTGCGGTGTATTCTTTTGCCGCGCCGGCAAGCTCGGTAATATGCCTGATAATAGACTTATTTAAGCTCCTTGAAGTAAGCCAGGCGAGCAGGATCGCGAGTAAAATGATCACCGGGAGCAAAAGCTTTAAGAAGTCACCGACCTTTCCGAAAAAAACCGTTAGATCCAGATCCATTTCCACATATCCGATCTGTTCTCCATTCGCTGAATAGATCCGATTGTAATTCGCGCCGATAAATCCCCACTCATCCGCCTCTATGATCTCCAGCTTCCAGTCCGAATCACAGATGGCTTCTATTTTATCCTGATCGCTCTGCGGGAGCCAGAACCCCGGCGGATATATATATTCGTCCGCTTCCGCGTCAATGACATAAACATAAGCGCTCGTGGACGGCTCGTAAAAAAAGAGCCAGAGATTCTCCTGCCCGGTCTCCTCAAGGCATTTGGTAAGGATCTCTTTTGCTTCCAGATAATCCTCATCGACGAGATGCGAAAACAGAGCCTCATATTCTTCTGTAGCGATCGAATCCAGCGAACGAAGATCCTCGGGACGGTTCTCATAGATTTCTTTTGTTTCCGCAAACAGCCTGTCAATGTATTCCCCATCTTCAAGCGCCATCATATAATCGATCAGATCATCTGAAGCGATATTATATGCGTTGAGAGAGGAATACACATGCAAAAGCAGCCCCGAGGCGCTCCCGAGCACAACGAGGATAAGCGATACGGCCAGGATGGACCAGAATGCCTTTTTGCGGAGCGATCTTTTTTTTCGTCTTTCCTGCGGTCTCATTCTCTGTTTTCCACTCTTTCTCCCAAAACGATCGTTTCATCGCCGCTTTGCCGCGCTGTTTCTATTATATCATAGCAATATTGACAAAACTATGACATTTATATGTTAAGGTCGTGACATGAACGTGAATAGTCCCCCGAAAACTGAACAACCCCCGCAGCTTGCGCCGCGGGGGTTTGGGGTGGGTTTATGATCAGTTTGTGATCGTAAGTTCGGTTTCTTTGTCGAATACGTGGATCCTGTCGGGGTTCAGGGAAAGTGTAACCTTGTCGCCCATACGTGCCTTCGTTCCGGATTCGACCTTAGCGGTCATGTTTGCGCCTGCCAGTGAGAAGTAAAGAAGAACTTCAGCACCGAGGAGCTCGTATCCGGTGATCTCGACATTAACATCGCAGCCGCCGCCCTTGTCGCTGATGTGCTCGGGACGGATGCCGAGGATAACGGTCTTGTCCTGATATCCACCGTCGATGATCTTCTTGGACTTCTCAGCCGGAAGCTGTACGGAGTACTCGCCGAACTTGAGGGAAGCGGTGTTTCCGCTGACGGAAACGGTAGCGTCCACGAAGTTCATCTGCGGAGAACCAATGAACCCGGCAACGAAAAGGTTGTTCGGCTCATTGTAAAGCGTCATCGGAGAATCGACCTGCTGGATCACGCCGTCCTTCAAAACAACGATACGGGTTCCCAGTGTCATAGCTTCTGTCTGGTCATGTGTAACGTAGATGATGGTAGCGCCGAGGCGATGATGCAGGCCGGAGATTTCGGAACGCATCTGCACACGAAGCTTAGCATCCAGATTGGAAAGAGGCTCGTCCATCAGGAAGACCTTGGGGTTACGCACGATAGCACGTCCCATAGCCACACGCTGTCTCTGACCACCGGAAAGAGCCTTCGGCTTCCGGTCAAGGAGCTTTTCAAGATCCAGGATCTTTGCTGCTTCATGAACTTTCTTATCGATCTCATCCTTCGGCACTTTCCGAAGCTTCAGACCAAAGGCCATGTTATCATACACGGTCATGTGCGGATACAGAGCGTAGTTCTGGAACACCATGGCGATATCTCTGTCCTTGGGCTCCACATCATTAACAACCTTGCCATCAATGGAAAGCTCGCCGTCACTGATCTCTTCCAGACCGGCGATCATACGAAGGGTCGTGGACTTTCCGCAGCCGGAGGGGCCGACGAAGATGATGAATTCCTTGTCTTCCACCTTCAGATTGAAGTCCTTTACAGCTTCAAAACCATTGGGATACCTTTTGCAAACTTTCTTTAACTCTAAACCTGCCATTACAACCTCCTGAAAAAATAGTCTTTAATGTACATGTATCACTATACAAAAATTCCGTCCATCTTTCCATAGCGCAATCGACGAAAAACGAAACCCTTTTTCGTCAATGTGATAAATCGGGTTTAACTCTGCCTCAATTCGTCCCCGTCGATCCGAAGCCGCCGCGGCTCTCCCCGCCCAGCTTCCCGGTTTCCTCGAAGATAAGGGCCGGCTGGTGCTTGATGATCCTGAATTGACAGATCCGGTCATTGACATGCAAAACGGTATCTCTCGTAGCAAAGGCCGGCCATTTCCACACGTCATCATCCCCGCAGTAGGTTTCGTCAATAACCCCGCAGGAATTGGTCTGCAAAAGCCCCCAGGTCTTAAAAGTGGAGCTTCTCGGAACGACAAGCGCTTCATACCCTTCCGGCAGCGCGATCGAAATCCCTAAATTGACGAGCTTAAAATCCCCCGTCGAAAAGACGGTCTCTTCCGCGCAGCGAAGATCGATCCAGTCGGATTTTCCGTCGATATAGGTCAGCTTTTCAATCTCTTTATTATGGTACTTGATCCTTAATTTCACTCCGTCCATTTGAGACTCGTATTCTCCTCTCTTTTTTCGCGGGTCATGAGCCGCCCCACCGCTTCCTTCGCCGGCACACCGTCAAAAAGAACGGCATTGACCTCTTCGGTCAACGGCATCGAGATATTATATTTTTCCGCCAGCTTTTTCGCGGCGCCGGCGCAGTTCACACCTTCCACGACCATCCCGACGCTCTTCACGGCCTCCTTCGGATCCATCCCCTGGCCGATCAGGAACCCGCATTTCCGGTTTCTGGAATGGCGGCTCATGCAGGTCACCACGAGGTCTCCTGTTCCGGTAAGGCCGGCAAGGGTTTCCGGTTCCCCGCCCATCGCGACGGAAAGGCGCGTGATCTCCGCGATCCCTCTCGTCATCAAAGCTGCTTTCGTATTATCGCCGAAGCCGAGTCCGTCCGACATGCCGGCCGCCAGCGCGATCACGTTCTTTAACGCCGCCCCGGTTTCCATCCCGATCAGGTCCGGGCTGGTATAGACCCGCAGCGTATCGCTCATGAATATGCTCTGCACCTTTTCCGCTGTCGCCTTCGCCTTTGCGCCTGCCACAAGAACGGTCGGCAGGTGAATGGCCACCTCTTCGGCGTGGGACGGACCGGACAAAATGCAGATCTTCCGCTCCGGCAGTTCCTCTTCTATTACCTCGGAAAGGCGGCTTAAGGTAGCTTCCTCCAGCCCCTTGGCCACCGAAACGATCGTTGCTCCCTTCGGAAGGCAGAAGGCAAGCTGCTTTGCCATCGAACGCACAAAGATCGACGGCACGGCCAGGACCGTAAGATCCGCGTCTCCAACCGCCCCGGCAAGGTCTGTAGTCAGTTCCAGTTCTTCCGGCAGCTTCACGCCGGGAAGCTTATTTCCGATGTCCCGGTGTTCTTTAATGTAATCGTATTCTTCCTGTGAAAAGCTCCATAAACACACCTGGTGCCCGATGCTGCATAAGTGGATGCAAATGGCGGCTCCGAAGCTCCCCGCTCCGATAACGGCAATCTTACTCATGTTGTTCCTCCTTCGCTGCGGTTTCTTTCTTTCCGAGAGTAAACTTCTTCTCCTCCCCGCGGATCAGCCTCTTGATATTGTCCTTGTGGCGGATGACGCCGAGGACGGAAATGATCCCGGTCAGGATGTAACATTCGATCAGCGCTTCCTGCGGCATCTGGTCAAATACGCCAAGGAGCCCGAAGATCACGGTCTGTATCACAAAGGTCGATACGCCCACGATGGAGCCGATCGATACGACATGCGTAATGATCACGATCAGAAGGAAAAGCCCCACCGTGATCGGCAGTTCAAACGGAGCAAACATCGTCATGACGGCTGCGGAAGTCGCTATTGCTTTTCCGCCGTGGAACTTAAGGAACGGGCAGAAATTATGACCGAGGACCGCACCGAGGCCCGCATAGAGCTTTACGACCGGAAGCCAGTCGCCCGTCTGTTTATAAAACAGAAGCATGCAGATGGCGATCGCGACAATGGCTTTCCCGAAATCCCCCGCCAGTGTGATCACGCCGGCCTTGACCCCGAGCGTGCGCATCGTGTTCGTCATGCCGATATTCCCGCTCCCGTGTTTGCGGATATCGATCCCGTTTGCTTTTGCATAAAGGTAACCGGTGGGAATGCTGCCAAACGCATATCCGATGATCAACGAAATGATCCGAATCCAGATCGTCACTTTTCTTCCTTCCTTTCCCGGATAATGAATTTCATCGAAGTCCCGCGGAACCCGAAGGTTTCCCGGAGCTGGTTTTCCAGATATCTCTGGTATGAAAAATGCATGAGCTTTTTATCATTGACAAAGAGCACAAAGGTCGGTGGTTTAACGGACGCCTGCGTGGCGTAATAGATCTTTAAGCGTTTCCCCTTATCCGACGGCGGCTGCTTCATCGCGCAGGCTTCGGCGATGATCTCATTCAAAACGCCGGTCTGGATACGCATCGAGTTGTTCGCCAGAACCAGGTCCACCATGTCAAAGATCTTGTTCACGCGCTGCCCGCTCTTTGCCGACAAAAACAGGATCTCGGCATAGGATAAAAAGCTTAAGACCCGCCGGATCTCGATCGTGTACTCCTTGACCGACTGATCGTTCTTTTCGACGGCGTCCCATTTGTTGACCGCAAGGATGATGCCCTTGCCTCTGTCATGCGCGATCCCGGCGATCTTTGCGTCCTGCTCGGTCACGCCCTCCACGGCGTCGATCAGGATCACGACCACATCCGCCCGTTCCACCGCGGACACGGCGCGGATCACGGAATACCGTTCCAGGTTTTCCTTGATCTTACTCTTCCTTCGGATCCCGGCAGTGTCGATAAACACATACTCTCTTCCGGAATACACGACCGTCGTATCGATCGCGTCGCGTGTGGTCCCGGCGATATCCGAAACGATCGACCGGTTCTTCCCGGTCAGCCGGTTCACGAGCGAGCTTTTCCCGACATTCGGCTTGCCGATCACGGCGATCTTCGGACGGTCATCTTCCTCTTTGCCCTCTCCCTGCTCGGGGAAGAACTTGATCACCTCATCGAGCATATCGCCGATCCCGAGCTTCAGCGCGCCGGACACGGGGATCGGATCACCGATCCCGAGCTGATAGAATTCATACACCGACGGCATGAACTTTTCAAAATCGTCCACCTTGTTCACGACAAGCAGCACCGGCTTTTGCGAGCGCCTCAGCATCTCGCAGACCTTCTGGTCCGAATCCACGAGACCCGTTCTCACGTCCGTCAGAAACAGGATCACATCCGCAGTCTCGATCGCGATCTCGGCCTGTTCCCTCATCTGGGAAAGGATCACGTCGTCGCTTTCCGGCTCGATCCCGCCGGTATCGATCAGTGTGAAGTTTTTATCCAGCCAGTTGACCTCCGCGTAGATCCGGTCTCTTGTCACCCCGGGCGTGTCCTCCACAATGGAGATCCGTTCCCCCGCCAGGGCATTGAATAGAGTGGATTTTCCCACGTTCGGCCGCCCGACCACCGCTACTACCGGTTTCATTATTTTCTCCCGTCTTTGATCATCATGAACGCGCCGAGGTTCCCTCTTCTCCCGCCGGTGGCCCGATGCGAAAAAAGGAGCTTATTATGACAGCTCGTGCACATGGCCGCCACAGAGATCTGGTTAAAGGGCACGCCCGCGTCCGTCAGCAGGATCTCGTTCGCGTACCAGAGATCCAGCTGGTATTTTCCGTTTCCTTTTTTCCGAAGGATCGCCCGTTCATCCCGGGCAAAGCCCATCTTAAAAAGGTCCGCCACATCTGCTCCGACCTCGTAACAGTTCTGGCAGATCGAAGGCCCGATCCCCACATAGAGATCTTCCGGATCCGTATGGAACGTCTCTTCCATTTCCTGCACGACCGCGATCCCGATCTTGCCGAGCGTCCCTTTCCAGCCCGCATGGGCAAGGCCGATCGCCTTGTGTACCGGATCCACAAAAAACAAGGGAACGCAGTCCGCAAAAAAAGCCGACAGCACCAATCCCGGCGTATCGGTGATCAGTGCGTCCACCTCTGCATAGTCCCGTTCTCTTGTAAGGCCCTTCCCGGCGTCCTCTTCGGTCACATGGCCGACGACGGTCCCGTGTACCTGATCCGTGAACACGAAACGATCCGTCGTCGTTCCCATTGCCTTTGCGACCCGGCAAAAATTTTCTTTGACGGCTGCCTCGTCATCGCCCCTCGAAAAGCTTAAGTTCAAAGACTCAAACTCTCCCTTGCTGACCCCGCCCAGCCGGGTCGTGAAAAGATGGGTCAGAAAGGGAAAGGAAAACTCCGGAAAGGCAAGGACGGGCAGGCCGTTTTTGATCAGCTGCTCCATTGCGCGTGATTCCCCGGATCAAAGATCAGCTTTTCCCAGGTCTCCAGCTGCTCTTCTGTCATGAAGCCATTCGACGTCCCAATGTAACCGATCTTGTTTGCAGAAAACAGCAGTCCCTTACGAATGGCCAGAGACGGATCTCCGGTCTTCAGATAATAATGCAGGAAGCAGGCAAAAAGCGCATTCCCTGCGCCGGCGGTATTTTCTACCTTCTTTGTACCGACCGGTTTATGCTTCGCGTTGATGTTCCTCTTCTTATCGTACTGGATCACGCCCTGCTCTCCGATCCCCATGATGATGATCTCAGGGTCGTAACGATCCTTCATTTCATTTACGAAATCCTGCGGATCGATCTCCACGGAGTTGTCGCTGAAATAAAGAATATCGGCGTTCTTCAGAAAGTCCTCGTTATACACTTCCTTCTCCGTCTTGTAATTATGGATCTTGACAGCAAGCTGCTTTCCGTTGTCCTTCGCAAGCGGGATAAAGGGGCGGCAGAAATTCGCGTTCGAGATCACGACCATGTCGCAGTCCCTGATCAGCGGCTCCACCCGCGCCATATCGTACTGCACCTCGCGGATGTCCTTTAAGTCCTCAAACTTCTGCTGTTTTCTGGTATTGTCAAACAGCAGCACCTCCATGGGCGTCTCCTTCATGATCGGCAGTACGTTTTCCGTCGGAAGCGTCACTTCCCTTCCCGGCGGGTTGAACATCCCGAGGTTCTGTCCCTCGCCCACCACAGTCATGAATTCCACCTCATCTCCCAGCCACTTCAGCGCAAGCGAACAGTTAAAGGCATCCCCGCCCGCGGCAGTGTAGATCGTATCCGGCCGTCCCGTAAACGGGCGGTACGCGATCGGTATCTTGTCGACCTTGATAATGGTCTCAATCTGTGTGATCCCGGCAATGATAAAGTTTCCCATGGCCCTCTCCTTTTCCTGAAATTCAAATATTTATCCTATTATACGTCAAGGGTTTCACTTATGCAAATCATTAGAATGCGTTTCGAATGTATCGGATCTCGCTGCCTTCGATCGCGACCACATCATATCGCACGGGAACGTCCTCCGAGCATTCATGCAGCATCAGGTAGTGGAGCGATACAAAACGGATCGTCTTCATCTTCCTCGGCGTGACCGCTTCCTCCGGTGCGCCGCTGCCACGCCCGCTCCTGTATTTCACCTCAATAAAAAGAAGGGTTTCCCCCTCCTTCGCAACAATATCGATCTCCCCGAAGCGGCTCCTGAAATTCCGCTCAAGGATCTCTATTCCCTGCTCCTTCAAAAAGCTGCAGGCGATATCCTCATACTTCGTACCTGTCCGTCGTTTGTTCATCACATTCCCAGCTTTGATCTCATCTTATCCATATCGTTGACAAACACAAGGATCTCCGCCACAACCTCATAGAGCTCCGGCGGGATCATCTCCCCGATCTCCAGCTTCGAGAGCGTGGCCGCGAGCTCCGAGTCCTGATACTGCGGAACATCATTCTCCTCCGCCACCTCGATGATCTTCTCCGCGACCGCCCCCGTCCCCGTTGCCAGGATCTTCGGCGCCCTTTCTCCCGGAATATAAGCGATCGCAACCGCTGTTTTATCTGGTTGTTTCTTGTCCTGTGGCATGTATTGATCCTTCCACTTTTCACTATCAGGATCCGGCTTGCAAGTGCATTATCGATAAGCAGACTGTGGACGCTACGCGTTACTTAATGAGTGCAAGCTTGCGCAGCACGAATTTAGTAACGTACGCAAGCGTCCCCAAGCGGCTGCGAACGTCCAGTGGACGTTCTCTTGCAGCGGACCGGAGCGGAGCGTAGACAGCGGGTCTGCGGTCGATGATGCGTCTTGCAAGACGGATCCGTCGGAGAAGCCAAAATTCAAGCCTTCATATCGAATGAATACCGGTGCAGAACACCGCCGGAGGGCGCTTCCGCCTTGAGAAAGTCGTCGACGAAGTTCACCTCTTTCTCTTCGTTGACCGCCTCGATCTTACAGCTATACCCCTTCCGTTCCAGCCTCCTCTGCAGCTCCGGCGCATGCTCCAGGATGAGGTTATACGAAGCGTCGTCCTCGAGATAGAATTTCGTGCTCACATCGCGGTCCTTCATCCGCACGGAGATATCCGTCGAGCCGAGATTGTCCATGTCGAAATGCAAAAAGGCCGTCAGTTCCCCGTCCTTGTCCGCAAGATGCTTCTTATTCGTGTAAACATAAAGATCCCCGTTCGCATTCTGGTTCTGGAAACGGATCGGCATCTGAAGGTAGGTGTAGGTCTGGTTGATCTCGTTCATGAACTCGAGGTTGCTCCTAAGGTCACTCACGGACTTGCTGAGTTCGCTCTCCTTCATCCCCATCTCGCGGAGTACACTCTCCGTCTGCTTCATCTGCCGGTCGAGGTTCTCGTAGAAGGACTTCACCTTGTCCTCCGAGAACTGCTCGGGGCGGATGCTCCACTGGTCGCGGGTCACTTCTTTTAATATCTTAAGATACTCTTTCCCGGAGAGGAGCTTCTTCACCGGCTCCTCCGGGAGCTCCGGCTGCTTCTGCAAAAACTCATTCAGCGTCTTCGCAAAGTCCTGCGCCGACTTCGCGTTCTTCAGCTCCTTCATCGGGAATTTCCCGTCTTTATCGAGATCCTTGATCTGCTGTTCCAGATTTTTAAGGTCATCTGACGAAAGAAAGGTCCGCAGCGACCGGTCCGTTGTATTTTCGGTTTCCGGGCCCTTATTCAAAGCCGCCGCTTCTGCTTTCGGATCCGACACATTGGCTTTTGCATCTTTCATCTCTGCAATGTCTTTGGGAACCTCTCCCTGCTTCAGCACCGCTTCCTGCGCCGCATCCTGCGCAGGCAGATTTCCCTGCACTTTCGCAGTGTCAGCCTTCGCCGCCTCTTCCTTCGCGCCCTCCGGCAGCACAGCCGTTTCTACCGGCTTTCCGTCTTTTAAGACTTCCTCCGGGCTCTGTGTTTTCCCGTCCGGCAAAACCGCCGCCTCTTTCCCCGGAAGCGCAGCCGCGTCCTTCGCATTTTCCTGCGTAACGCCGTCCTTCGCTTGCGCACCGGCTTCTTCCGAAGCTGCCGGCTCTTCTCCCGAAAGGATCTTTACCAGCCGGTCATTCAGTTTCAACGCTTCCCGGCCGGAGATATCTTTTTCCCCGAGCGCCTCCGTCGCGCTGGAAAGAACCTCATCCATCATCTTTAAGATCTGATGGGAATCGGTCTTATAGTTTTCAAACTGCGCCGCCATTTCCTTCGTCAGAGGCAGGTCCAGCTTTTTCATCTGGATCAATGTTGTCTGGTCGATCTCGGAATTTGCGCGGAGGAGCTTTGCCATCTCATTCAGAGAGTTTTTATCGATCGGCATCCCCTCCTTCATCATGGTATCCACCATCCGAAGGTTCGCTTCATCCGCCTTCATCCCTGCCGCGTCCAGCGCCGTCATAAGCGTCGGATTTCCCATGGAATCCCCCTGCTGGAAGGGCTTGATCGCGACCGTATTCTGATCCTTTGACGCCACTTCAAAGAACATGGACTGACCCGGGAAGAGCGCCATCTCCATGCCGAGCCTGGCGTTGACGGTCTGGCCGTTTCCGAGCAAAAGCTGCACCTTGTCCCCGTCCAGCGTTCCCACCGTTCCTTCGAATACCGTTCCCACGGAAAGCGACTGGATCGAGCTCCCCTTCTGCAGCGAAGTGCCCTCCGCCCCCTGCGCGGACTGCGGGGTCTTAATATTGGAATTGTATCTTCCGAGCATTTCCTGGATCTGCATACTACACCAAACCTTTTAACAAACCGAAAACAACCGAAAGCGCCGGTTTACACGTATTTATGGATAAAACTTCTCCTGTGGATCTCCGTAGGTCCGAGGCGCTTCAGTGCTTCGATATGCTGCGGCGTCCCGTATCCCTTGTGCTTTTCAAATCCGTATCCCGGATATTTTTCCGCCATTTCGAGCATGATATGGTCCCTCGTCACCTTGGCCATGATAGAGGCCGCGGCGATCGAAACGGACTTTGCGTCGCCTTTTATGATCTTGACCTGCTTAATCTCCACCTCAGGAATAATAAGCGCATCATTTAATAATATATCGGGTTTTTCATGGAGTTGGTTTAGGGCCTGGCGCATGGCTTCAAAGGTTGCCTGCAGGATATTGATCTCATCGATCCTTTGTGCCGGCACGATCCCGACCGCATAGTCATAGGCCTTCTCCTTGATCTCGAGAAACAATTCCTCCCGGACCTTTTCCGACAGCTTTTTTGAGTCATTAAGCCGCAGGATCTCACAGTCCTTCGGCAGTATCACGGCGCCCGCCACGACCGGTCCCGCAAACGGGCCCCTGCCCGCCTCATCGAGCCCGCAGATCAAAGCACGATCCGCATACTCCCGTTCATACGCCGTCATCTCAAAAAGTCTTTGCTTTTCCTGTTCCAGTTTTTCTCCGGTCAGTGCTTTCATTCTTCAAAGCCCTCCAACGTGATCCTTCCGAGCTGCCCTTTTCTGAAATCCTCAAGGAGTAGCGTCGCGGCCCTCCCGAGATCTGCCTCTCCGCCCTTTTTTAAGCAGCCTTTGTTCAGGGCGATCGCGGTCAATAATTCCGCCGTCTCTCCCTCTTCTTCGATCTCATAGCGCCGGTTCATAAGCCCCGGATAACGCTCCCGCAAAAGAACGGCAAGTTCTCCCGCAAGCCCTTCATTATCCATGACTTCCCTTCGCACGGTCCCCGCCAAAGCAAGGTACAGAGCCCCCTTCGGGTCAGAGAGCTTTGGCCAGAGGAGGCCAGGGGTATCCAGAAGCTCCACGCTCTTATTCAACCGGATCCACTGCTCTCCCCTCGTCACGCCGGGCGTGTTCCCGGTCTTCGCCGCAGCTTTCCCCGCATACGCGTTGATGAAGGTAGATTTTCCGACATTCGGCACGCCGACGACCATGCAGCGCATCGGACGGTTCAGGATCCCCTTTTTCCGGTTCTTCTCCATCCTCTCCGCGGACGCCTTTTCCATGACCGAACGGATCTTATCGCGGTTACGGTTATCCCGCGCGTCAAGGCTCAGCGTTTCGATCCCTTCGCGTTCAAAAAAGGCGGTCCACTTACGGGTTTCCTCCTCCTCCGCCAGGTCCGCCTTATTTAATAGCAATATTCGACTTTTCCCCTGTCCCAGGGTCTTAAGATCCGGGTTCCTGCTGCTCTTCGGGAGCCTCGCATCCGCGATCTCGATAATGAGATCCACCAGCCGGATGCTTTCCTTCATCTCCCGCAGCGCCTTCGTCATATGCCCCGGATACCATTGAATATCCACAGGATCCTCCTCTAATGGATAAAGCCCTTATGGTGCTCTGAATGCAGAACATACCAGGCCTTTCCGATGATAAACTCCTTGCTCACATTCCCGATGTCCGCAAAGCGGCTGTCCTCGCTCTCGTTCGTATTGTCCCCGAGGACAAAATACTCATCGGTTCCGAGCCGCACCGGTTCCTCCGCCACGCCCGGATCCGAGATCAGCGGGAAATCTCCGTTCCCTTCATAGGGTTCTCCGTTCACAAGAACCCTGCCGTTATCGATCTCGACCGTGTCTCCCGGAACTCCGACCACACGCCGGACATAGTAGTATGATTTCTCGTTTCCGTTCGGCAAAAACACGATCACGTCCCCCTGCTTCGGCTCCATGATCCGGTAACGGAACCGGTCGATCATGATCTCGTCCGAAGCATACAGTGTCTCTTCCATCGCGCGTCCGATCACGGTGGTCCGAAGGCCTAGAAAATAGACGAGGACAAAACCCAGCCCGACGGCGATCGCGATCTCGATCCCGAAGACCACGATCTCCCGGATCAACGGAATATTCAGTTTTTTCTTCTCTCTTCTTCTGGTAAAATCCAGACCGCTTTTTCTTCTTGCCATCTTTCCAATAATAGAAAAATAGGAGGAACTTCCTCGTCCCTCCTTTTTCGTGTTCCTTTACCGAACCAATTCTTTTACCTTCGCCCTCTTGCCGATACGATCTCTTAAGTAGTTGAGTTTTGCCCGGCGGGCCTTACCTCTTCTGACTACCTCGATCTTCTTTACATGCGGCGAATGCAGGGGCCATGTCTTCTCTACCCCGACACCGTTGCTGAACTTCCGCACCGTGAAGGTTTCACGGTTGCTTCCGCCCTGGCGTTTCAAAACGGTTCCTTCAAAGATCTGGACTCTTTCGCGGTTTCCTTCTTTGATGATCGCGTGGACCTTGACGGTATCCCCGACCCGGAAAGAATCTGTTTCTTCCTTTTTCTGTGCATCTTCAATTCCTTTTATGATCTCACTGGCGTTCATTTTTATGCCTCCTTATATACACTCAAACAACAGCCGCCTCTCTTTTAAGCGGCAACATTAAGACTTTACCATGTTTTGCCCTGTAATGCAAGCACTTTTTCCTTATTTTTCAATTTTCAGCACGGTGTCGAATCCCGTATCCTCCAGGATCTCGAGAATATCGTCAGATGCGTTTCTTACGATCACTTCCCCATTCTTGTTTTCCATGTACTTCTGGGCGATCATAAGCTGTCTGAGCCCGGCCGACGCGATGTATTCCAGATTTGCAAAATCCAAAATGATCTGGTCGGAAAGCCTCATCACCTTCGAAAGTTCTCCCTGCAGCTGCGAAGCTTCCGCCGCTGTGAGCCTTCCGTGAATCTCCAGTGTGCATACCTTGTCCACCTGATTTGTGTAAATGGTCATGTTTCCTCCTTCCCATTATACCGGACCGCGAGCATTGTCAGATCATCAAATTGATCAACTTCTCCCACAAATTCATCCACATCCTGCTGCAACCCGGTTAACAGTTCTTTCAATGATTTATTATTTCTGCGATTCAGACTATCCACCATCTGTTGTGATCCAAAAAGGTTATTGTCTGCATCTGTCGCTTCGACCAGGCCGTCCGTATACTGGAACAGGATCCCGCCCCGGTCAAGCTTTATCTCATAGTCAGTATAAGTCGCCTTTTTTGAGGCCCCAAGCACCAGTCCGTGCTTGTCCTTTAATATCTCAAACCGGCTTCCGTCCTTCGCCCACACCGGCTTATTATGGCCGGCCGAGCATGCCGTGATCGTTCCGTCCGTGAGGCTCATCTCTGCCAGCCACATTGTCACGAACATCTCTTCTTCGTTATTATTGCAAAGCCACTGGTTACAATCCCTCAGGATCTCCGAAGGCTTCCTGGTCTTCTCAAGCAGCATATACGTCCTGATGACCGATCTCGTCACCATCATGAACATTGCGCCCGGGACGCCCTTTCCGGATACGTCGGCAATAACGAGTACAAGGTGATCCTCATCCAAAAGCCAGTAGTCGTAGAAATCTCCGCCCACCTCTTTTGCCGGCGTCATGGTCGCATAGATCTCAAAATCCTTGCGATCGGGAAATGCCGGGAATTCCTTGGGCAGCATATTTTTCTGCATTCTGCGCCCCAGAGAAAGCTCTGTATCCAGCCGCTCTCTTTCAGCAGTATATTCCGTTATCTCATGAATGTAAAGTTTTGTTCTGTCACTCAGCGAAGAAAACGCTTCCGCCAGCTGCTCCACCTCGTCTCCGGTGCAGTACTCCGGCCTTATTTCAAAGGTGTCCTCCCCCTCCAGTTCCGAAATGCCTTTTGTCATGCTTGCTAAGGGTTTCACCAGCTTTTTCCCATACAGGTGGGCCAGAGCCATCGCAAGCAAAAGCACGAACACCGTCATGAGCGCTGAAAAGACAAGGGAATTGCCGCCTGTTTTCCATACATTCCTGCTGCCCTCCGCGGCAATCTCGTCAAACCGGAGCATCATCTTTTCAACCGCGTTATCGATCCGCTCAGGATCGAAAAGCTCCAGCCGGCACCATCCCACGGAATTCAGGTAGGCGTAAGCGAGCAGGTAGGACTAACC
>JAEESA010000322.1 GCA_016286115.1 Lachnospiraceae bacterium | reverse complement strand
TGAATTTCGGATCGATCTGCTGCATGAAGCTTATCGACAACCAATGCTCCTTGTAAAGGCTGCTTCGCACCGCTGGCGCGGCTTTGGCCTTGACAAGGAGATTGTTTGCTGTGCGGCGGTAAGCAGCAAATCCATGGTCGTAAACAGTAACCGGCTGCAGATTGTGCGCGGTAAGATGATTTTGCCATCATTCGGTAAGGAGGTTTTTCCGTCGACGGTAAGCAGATTTTTCTCTTCGCGGTAAGCACTTTTTTCTGTTCACGGTAAGCAGATTTTTCTGTCGGCGGTAAGCACTTTTTTCTCCGAGTGATGAGTAAAATCATAGGAGGAAAGTCAGCACCTCTCGTATAATGGTCAGTAGCAACATACGAGAGGAGAGAAAAAATGCTGACGACATCACAAATGCAGGAAATCCAGGACCTGAAACTCAGAGGTTACACGAAATCCGAAATCCCGGCGTACTACATCGCCCAGGGACGAAAGCCCCCTTCCGCCCCGACGATCCGAAAGTATTACGATATGGATGTCCTTCCTGACAAGCCGGGCATCAACCTTCAAAAGGACAAGGTTTTTGACCATGAACCGTTCCGCCCGGTAATCATCGAGGTACTGCGTAACAATGCAGGAAATAAGCGTCTGTGTATCAGTTCCATCTACGATGTTCTGGAGGAACGTTTCATCGAAAACGGTGATTACACAGAACTCCCGGGGAATGAACAGACCCTGCGTAATTACGTTCATTACCTGCAAGACAACGGCATTGTTGACAAGGAACCCAAGAACTCACGGATATACGAGTACGTTTTTGATACACCGCCAGGTGAGCAGATGCTGATCGATTTCGGCCAGCAGAAGATCGGCGGAGGAAACGAGATCCACTTCATCTGTCTGCTCCTGCGCTATAGCCGCTATCTTCTGGTGTACGCTCAGGATCACAAGTTCAATGCCGAGGATGCCTGTCGGGCGATCTATCGGTCGTTCTGTAAGATTGGCGGCCGTGTAAAACAGCTGGTCATCGATCAGGATGCCGTGTTTGTTGCAAGCGAGACATACGGGGAAGTCATCAAGACACGTGTGTTTGAAGACTTTTGTCTCGAGCAGGATCTGCAGCTTTATGTCTGCCGCAAGCATGACCCGGAAAGTAAAGGACCGATTGAAAACAGCGTTGGGTTTGTCAAAAAGAACTTCTTCAGCGCCAGAAAGCTCTCTGATATCAACGATGTATGGAAGTCTCTTCCTGGATGGCTGGAGCGGAAGAACCGGCGCATCCACAAGACGACCTTCTGCGTACCGGTAGAGATCTTCGGAGCGTATGAAAAACCGGCTCTGAAGCCCCTGCTTCCATCAGTATACGAAAACTCGCCATCCACCTATTCGTCTGTGAAGCTGACGGGTATGCCGTACATCCAGTATCGTACCTGCAAGTATTCCGTGCCGCGTGATCTGTGTTTCCAGACTGTATATTTCAAGGTAGCCGGCGGAAAGCTGCACATTTATGACGAAACCCGCAAGTATGTCTGCTCACACTCTATCAGCGAATGTAAGGGACGCACGATCCAGCTGGATGAACACAAAAGAAAGCCTTCTACCGAATGGATGGCTGTCGCTGAGCGGATGCGTGGAAGATGGAACTGCGTGGACTTCCAACATTTCATCAACGGCTTCAAAAAGGAGAATCCCCGCTACCTCCGCGACCAGCTTGAACAGGTGGAAAAGTATCTTCTCCAGAAGAACCCGGAGCGTGCCTTTGTTGCGGCCGTCATGGCGGAATGCTGCAGGAACTACCGCTACCGTTTTTCTCAGTTCAGAACCGTTTATGAACTGATGGAAAAGGGGCTCGTTTCTGACAACGTCTACAAGGCATCGGATGTCCAGAAACAGAACCTGTCCGTTTATACCAAGGCCTTCCATGACCGCTGTGCGATGTAAAGGAGGCCGGTATGAAGAAAAGTGAACTACGGAATCTTGACACTAACCACATCCCCGTACAGCGCCTCTCAGGACTTCTGGAGACCTTCGCCTTAAAACATTCGGCGAAACTTCTTCCGGATATCTTGGAGCGCTCTGAAACGGCAGAGCTGACATACCGGGAGTTCCTTCTGGAACTGCTTCAAACAGAGGTAAAGGGGCGAAATGAACGACGCCGGAAACGCAACTATGCCGCAGCGCATTTCCCGCCGAATCCAAAGCCTCTGGAGGATTTTATCCCGGAAGAACTGGAAAGCGGCATTACCGAAGGACAGATCACTCAAATCCGGGAGCTCAACTGGCTTGACACCTGTGGCAACATCGTCCTTGCCGGGCCACCCGGTCTTGGCAAGACAATGATCGCCGTGGGCCTTGGTCTGGACGCTATCCAGGCCGGATACACTGTCTGCTTCGAGAAAATGGGGAATCTGATCCGGATCATGGACACTGCCGATAGCGAACGAGCCTCCGGATTTCGCCTGAAAAACCTGAAGAAAGCACAGCTGGTGATCATAGATGAGATCGGATATACGCCGATCACGCGTGCTCAGGCCAACCGATTCTTCACCTTCATCAGCGATACCTACGAGACCACTTCTATCATCTTCACGACCAACAAGGAGATCTCTGAGTGGGCTGAAATGATGGGAGACCCGGTCCTGACTACGGCCATGCTTGATCGTATCCTTCACCATGCGAAATGCTTTTCCCTTCGTGGAGAATCCTACCGCCTCAAGCATCCGGAACTGTTTACCTGATATACGGTTATCAATGTGCGATGTAGGTTACCTTACCCTACCGAAAAAAGTGCTTACCACCAGAGAAAAAAGTCCTTGACATTTGCACTGATTCCGTTTGCACTACACCACTGTGCATCCGTCATCCCGCTCTTGCGGGCTTCTTGGATAAGTGCAAACCATTCTTCCTTAGATCGTCGTGGTTGTGGATTTGACATATGTGCTCCTTTCTGTGAGACACCAAAGTGTAGCCTATTGGTTCATGGTGTCACACCAAAACGTAGTCTATTAGGTCAAATCCATTATGATCAATCCAGGAGGAAGACGCCATCCGCCCAATTATTTCGCGCTTACAGTAAAACAGTATTTATTGTCCTATACCTCTATACTATGACACAAGCAGCTTAAATAAACCGCGCAAATACGCTCTATGTCAACATCTTCTTTATTTTTTTGCACCAATTTGAAAATCTTTGGTTTTACACCAAGAAGACTCTCAAACAAAATGGTGATTTTTCACCATGATACTTCTGAGATTTTGGAACGCGAAATCCAGAGTTCAGACCACGGATATGGTCGTAGTTGAGCTTGCCTTT
>JAEESA010000321.1 GCA_016286115.1 Lachnospiraceae bacterium | reverse complement strand
GCCAAAAGCCGACTCCGGATCCAACGCCTAAGATCATTGCCATTACCAACGCCACAAAACTCTTCCATTTTTTCATTTTGATTATCTCCTTCTTTGTACTTGCTATTATTTATAATACTCCAAAACCCATGATATTCTAAGATTCATCTCTTGTAATAAGCCATAGGCCTACAACGAGTCCCCATCTTGGAATATGTAATGAAATCATTATATTGTTTTTTACTCAGTTATTGCATCATTGATTATCTCATCATAACGGTCACGAATTTCGTCAATCGATTCCCAGAAGCCAATCCATGGCCCGTAAGTATTCTTGAAATCCGCCTTTCCATCAGGTTGTTTTCCGATGCTGATTAAATCAATAAAACCATAAGTTCCCTGATATTTTCCCTCGCTGTCCTTTCGATAAACAAAGGTCAGTACATTCTCACCATCTTGCTTACCGAAGATATATCCAACTATTGTCATTTCATCATTTGGATGATGACTATTAATTTTTTCTGTTGCGAACTCAAGAAGTTCGTCCATGGAGTCTGAAAGTTCAGATACATCAGCAACTTCTACCGGATCCATTTTCTTCATGCTGCCGCTCCTTGTGCTATATTCAAAACCTGTGACATTGCCTGTATTGGCATCTACCATAAATTCATAATCAGCTACTATAGACATAATATATCCTGTCCACGCCGCATTATCTACTTCTTCATATCTGCTATAATAGATGTAAATTGTATCGGAGCCTTTTTCCCCCTCATAATATTCTTCAAGTTCAGGAATATTCTTTGCTTCATCATAGGTCATAGCAAGAATATCATCATAGCTTCTACCATCAATATATCTTCCATACGGCATAGCGGCCTTTGTCGGGTTAATAGATTTAACCAGAATCTCTGATAAACTCACTGACTCCTCCCATGGATTATCTGCATGAATCGTAAACCAATAAGATCCATCACGCTTAACATTAATCTCCACATGATCGGATGATGGCGTTACAATTTTATCTGGATTGTATTCGTATTCGTAATTGACCTCCGACCCTTCTATCAGCTTAATGGTGTCCGCAAGAGAAAGTCCCATTACATAAAGAACATCATCAATCTGCACCGGATAGTCGCCCGGTGTAACGTTATCCCAGCCATTGTCGCGTTCATAAACTTTATAGCTCTTTTGAGTCTCTTCCTTTGTCTCCTCATATTCTTTCCATCTTTCTTCCCTTTCCGCATCGGCGGCATCCAGCTCAGCTATAGTTTTTGCCACTTCTTCAGAAAAGTTCGTATCTTCATAATAGGTTTCCTGCTGCTCCGACTTCCCACAAGCCGTAACGGCGGTCATCATAGTTCCGACCAGAAGTAATGCGGTTGCTGCTTTCATTTTCAAACTCTTCATCGTTATCATCCTCCTTTTTTGATCAATAGAGTTTCGGTTTGTAGACGAATCCACGTTCTGCTTCCGCGGGAAGATTCCCCGCATTTCCTGTCCACCCGCAAGTGCACGTCCACAGGCATTGCAGAATATAGCTCCGTTTGAGTTATTGGTTCCACAGTTTACACAGTTCATTTCGTTTCCTCCTTTTTTTGTGTGTTTTTGACGTTCTGTATATAAGGACGAGGTCGAAATGAAAAAGGTTGCAAAAATTTTAATTTTTTTTATGATTCAAATATTTCCATCAGCTGCTTCACAAGTCCGTTCTCGTCGAACACCAGAAGATAAAATCCAATACCACCCTGTCCGTCACTAAATACAGCTTCCGCGGGTTCGGGCGTGCCGGGATATACGGTTCCCGTGTTCCAATCATAGGAATAAACCTCGGCGTCTTTGGCTATGCTCAGTTCATACCCGTCAGCTATCGTCGGGTTTTCCACCCACGTGCCGCCGATATTTCCCACCACGCCTTCCTTTAGGAAAACGTCCACGTTTGTTAAGTCGTATCCTCCGATATCAGTCCCGTACATGCGGATCAGATCTTCTGTGTCGTCTCCGTAAATCCCGCCATCGGGAGACAGTAACATATTTTTGTCCGTCAACCCTTCCGGATCTGCAACCACGGTAAACGAGGTTCCCACCATCTCCACCGTTTCTCCAACCTGCATCTCGTCAAACTGGCCGTGCGGGAGGCAGAGAAACTCCCCGATATCAGCCCGAACAGTGAAATAGTCTCCATGATCCTCAAATCCGGAAAGTCCGACTGTATTTAATGGATCCGGCTGCGACATAAGCTCCTGATTGAACTCCGCCGGCATTTCCGGCTGCGCTGCCTCCGTTGCTTTCGTTTCCATTGGCTTTTCCGTTTCCTTTGGCCTTTCCGTTTCTTTTGGCTTTTCTGTCTCCTTTGGTTTTTCTGTTTCCTTCAGCGTCGGCTTCACTTCCGCCGTTTCCACCGGTTCTGAAACGATCCGAACCGTCTCTTCCAGGGCTTTCGCTTCCTGTCTGGAATGGAGGTACAGACCGATACCGGTTCCGGCTGCCGCAATGGCACCGGAGATCCCAATGACGATCGCTGCCACCGCGCCTTTGGAAATCCCGGTAGAGGCTGTAGTTGCCGCTGCGTTGGCCGCTTCGGATCCGGCTGCTCCTGTCTGGAAGTACCCGGAAGCAGAAAGTCTTTTGGTCACAGAAGCGCTGACAGCAGACGGAACCGTGGCCGCCATGGCTTCTTCTGCAAAGAGGAAACCAAGCAAAGCAGCCGGCGCGATCGCAAACAGCTTGCCATATTTCTTTTCGAGTGTCTGCACCTTCTCTTTGAAAGCCTTTCTGCCACGGGAAAGATCCGACTTCACGGTGCCCTCCGGAACACCCCGAAGCGCAGCAATCTCCCGAATCGAACGCTCATTAAAGTAGAATTCTGCAAGGGCATTATATTGAGCTTTTGGGAGTGTATTCAGAATCGCCCGTACCTCGCGCTGCAGGGCTCTGTCTTCCATGATGCGTTCCGGCACCATGAAGTCATCCTCAAGGTTAGATAAATCATCCCGGTCTCCATCTTCCTTTGCACTTGCAAAGACTTCCTTCTTCGCTGCATTTTTACGGCAGAAATCAAAACTTGCATCCTTGACGATCTTTCCAATCCACTTGTACGCCGACTGTGGATCACGCAGCGTCGATATATTCCGAAAAATCTTAATGTAAATCTCCTGCATCAGGTCTTCCGTATCCTGCTCCGAAAGATTGTAAGGCTTGATGCGGAAATACACGGTATTTTTTGTCAATTCATAGCACTCATTCCATGCCGAATTGTCTCCCGCCTGGATCCGACGGACCGTGTCTGCCACCTGATTGATCAATTGTTTGCTGTCTGCAGCCATATT
>JAEESA010000320.1 GCA_016286115.1 Lachnospiraceae bacterium | reverse complement strand
TAGGGAGCCGCGGGGAGTATGCGATACAAGACGAAGGCATATTCGGAGCACGGAAGAGCTTTTGGAGGAATTCAGTTTCCTTGGCAGCGACAGGGCGAAGGAGATTGTGATCGCAAATCCGAACCGGATCGCGGAAGAGTGCAAAGATTTCAATCCCTTATCGGACAAAAAGTATCGGATCCATTTTCCGAATGAGGATGAGGAACTGGAGAAGATCTGTCTTAATTCGGCATGGGAACAGTACGGAGATCCTCTGCCGGATATGGTGGAGAAAAGGCTTCGGAAGGAACTGGACTCTATCCGCAGTAACGGATACTCTTCATTTTATCTGCTCTGGAAACTCCTTACGGACAAGTCAAAGGAATGGGGGTATGCCGTATCCAGCCGGGGAAGCGTTGGGGCATCGCTGGTTGCATATTTCTGTGGGATCACGGATATAAATCCGCTTGCGGCACACTATTATTGCCCGAAGTGTCATCGGTACGAGGCGTTCAGTGACAGACCGGAGGATTATTGGATTACGGGCTATGATATCCCGGACAGAGAGTGCCCGGTGTGCAAAACACTTATGAACAAGGATGGCTTCAATAATCCTTTCGAAATTCTCGCCGGTTTGAAGGCGGACAAGGAACCGGACATTGATCTGAATTTTGCGGAAGATATACAGGAGGACATTTTTAGATACCTGGGAGAATATTTCGGTGAGGAAAATGTCTTCCGGGCAGGGGTAATATCTACAGTTTCGGATGAAATGGCTGCGTTCAGACTGCTTGAGTATGTGGAAAAGACCGGAGAATTATCCGGTATGGGGCCGGTAGAGGATAAGAGGCGGGAAGAAGCCATAAGGAAGGTTTCCGGTACGAAGCGTGGAATGGGGATGCATCCCGGTGGAGTGATCGTAGTCCCGAAGGGTGCTGACATAAGTGAGATTACCCCGCTGCAGTATTTGAAGAAGTACACTGTTTCTCATCTGGGATATCATGCGTTCGACGACTGCGTGGCCAAATATGATATACTCGGGCATTATGCGCTGAGTGAACTTCATGAGCTTGAAAAAAGAACAGGAGTCAGACAGAGTGAGATCCCGTTTTCTGATGAAAAGGTTCTGAGCCTTTTTCAAAATGCCAGGGCCTTGGGGCTTAAGGACCGTATGCCGAATGGATTGTCACGGTTTGGAACACTGGGTGTTAATGGTTTTGATTCGCAGTTTGCATGGGGGCTGCTGGCGACGCTGGAGGTGGAGTGCTTTTCTGACCTTATGCGGATCTCCGCGCTTTCTCATGGAACCGGATGCTGGTTTGAAAATGCAGATGAACTGAGTGAAAAAGGGAAGGCGCTTAGGGAGTTGATATCCTACCGTGATGATATTATGCTGTTTCTGGAAAGCAGAGGGATGGATCATGACAATGCGTTTAAGATCATGGAATGTGTACGGAAGGGCCGGTATCAACGCAGAGGAATTACCGATGGCATTGATCTGATGCAAAAGCTTGGGATCCCGGAGTGGTACATTGATTCCTGTAAGAAGATCCTTTATCTGTTCCCGAAAGCACATACAGTAAGTTATGTGAAGATGGCCTGGAAGCTTGCTTACTACAAACTGTATTATCCCGAGGAATTCTATACGGTAGTCCTGCGGCATAAGAGGGTTCCGGGGGAAATTCTGAAAAACCGGGACAGCCTTGATGAACAGATCCGGAGAATGGAAGAATTCAGATATGAACTTTCATTTAGCGAAAGAGAAGATCTTTGGACTATGTATCTCATTGCAGAGGCCGGAGAAAGAGGCTGTGATATCAGAGCTGTTCTCGCGGACGCGGAGTGATGGCAGCAGATTATACAGAAGCATATCGGAATTTGAGAGGAGCTTGTGAATAGTAACATAGAAGTAAATTATAGAAAAGGAGGTACAAAATGAAGACACTGATCCTTAACGGAAGCCCGCGGAAGGACGGGAACACGACGATCGCGGTGAATGAGCTGATCCGTACGTTGACGGAGGAAGGGGTAGAAACAGAAGCCATCCAGATCGGGAATATGGATATCCGGGGCTGTATCGGCTGCGGGAGCTGCGGAAACACCGGGAAATGCGTTTTTGACGACATTGTGAATGAGATCGCGCAGAAGTTTGAGGCAGCAGATGCGCTGGTGGTGGCATCTCCGGTATACTATGCTTCGGCAAATGCGACCCTGATCGCCTGCCTGGACAGGCTTTTCTACAGCACGAGTTTTGACAAGACAATGAAGGTGGGCGCGAGCATTGTCGTATCAAGGCGGGGAGGGAGTTCTGCGACTTTCGATGAGCTGAACAAATACTTTTCTATCAGCGGGATGCCTATTGCTCCCAGCCAGTATTGGAACATGGTTCACGGAAACGACAAAGGAGAGGCCGAGAAGGATCTGGAAGGGCTCCAGACGATGAGGACGCTGGCAAGGAACATGGCATTTCTGATGAAGAGCATCGCGCTTGGCAGAGAAAAGTATGGACTGCCTGAGAAGGAAGAGCATGTCTGGACACATTTTATTAGTTGATGCTTTTGATGACAGAAAAATTTTCTCCCTCTTGACAAAATGAATTGCACGCAATATAATGTTACAAAAGGTAAATGAAACATCTCTCTGAAACTATGCTGCTGGGGGCAGGCGGAAGAGGGCGTGAATGTATTGCGTAAAAGGAGGGACAGACATGACGTATGCAGTAAGGTATTATACAAAAACCGGTAACACAAAGAGGCTTGCGGAGGCGATCGCAAAGGAGCTTGGCGTGGAAGCGCTGCCGATCAGCGAACCCGTGAACGAGGCTGTGGATTATCTCTTTCTGGGGAACTCATATTATGCGTTTAATATCGATCCCGAAGTGAGGGCCTTTGTTTCTTCACTGGATAAGGAAAAGGTCGGAAAGATCGTTAATTTCGGCTCGGCGGCGATGCTGAATTCGACGTATAAGAAAGTGAAGGCGGTAGCGGACACTGTTGGCATTGCCATGGATGATAAGGAATTCCACTGCAAGGGGGAATTCAAAGGCATACATAAGGGCAGGCCGAATGAGAATGATATTAAAAATGCCATTCAGTTTGCGAAGCAATACAAGTGATGCCGGCATAAGAAAAGAGGCGGCGAAAAAAGGGCGGGAACCCATGAAAACAATGGGCTTCCGCCTTTATTTTTTTGAGCGGCAATCTCATCGACAGCGCGGGGGCAATAGTGTATAATGCAAGAGCATCGGAAAGGAAAAAGGGACTTACGGGGCGGATATGAAGAGACTGGGAAAATACTCTGATATAATTAAAAAAATACTTGCTATCGCGATCCCCAT
>JAEESA010000319.1 GCA_016286115.1 Lachnospiraceae bacterium | reverse complement strand
GGTGGATTGTAGGCGTAATAGGCCATGGTGGAATAATGCCTGGCCCATTTGGCAAACACTCTCTTCTCTGCGCCCGCCAGCCGGATCTTCTGCACGCCGGTGAGCAGCGCATAAGCAAGACCCGTTTCATGCGCGCCGGCTTCCATCTGGCGCTTTGCCACCTTACTGCGCAGAATGGATGTAGCCAGCATCACCCCGAGCGTGATCAGGACGATGATCACCGCCGGCCCTTCCAGCGAAGGCGCCAGGAAAAAGATCTCACCCAGATACAGGAAGGACATCAACAGGGAAAGCCCCGTCGAAAACAGGACGTGGATCACAAGCTCGCTGAACTCGTTCACCGCTTCCACACGCTCCGTCATTTCTCCGGAACTGTATTTCTTAAAGAACGGCGCAGGCAGGCATAACACCCGGTTCATCAAAGCCGCCTGCAGGCCGGGTGCGGTCTTGTCCGTAAGCCGCCTGACCGCAAGATTTTTGGCAAGCTCAAACATCTTCGAAGAGATCCCTGCGCAGATCAAAAGCACGGCAGTACCTGCCAAAAGAATAAATATCTTGCTCTGAAGCACAAAGCCACTCACAAACTCCGTGATCACAGGAACAAACATCCCCGTCAGCGTCACCGCCAACGTCAGCGCGATCACAGCGATAACATCTCCCGCGTTGATGCTTTTTCTCAGAAAATTGAAGATATCCCCGAGTTTCAAAGCGCGGGAGGGAAGAGGGCGATAAAACATGATCGCATCTTCATCATAATTGACAGCACTCGCCTTTGTGACTCTTCGCTCCGGGGATCCGGCCATCTTTTCACGATACCCTCCGAAAGAAGTCGGAAGCAGCGCCACCGGGAGCCCATTTTCCTTCTTCCTTGTGATCAGGGGACCGAGCGCATGCTTCACCCATTTCCCTTCAAGGCGCACATCCCGCCAGGCGATCCCTGCCGGCCGCAGCACCGCTTCCAGCTGTTCCTGCGGATCGGTGATCTCGTCGGGAATAGACGATTCCTTTTCGCCGAAATACCAGAGCACCTCATCTATGGCTTCAATATATGCCGAACTTTCATCCACGCTGGAGGCTCCCGTGTTCGTGCCGAGCACACGGTTTGCCAGATACTTCATGGAGTCTTCAAACGCTTTTTGATCGTTCTTCTGGCGTGTTTTTATCTGGTCGTCGTATAAACCCACTCCAACTCTCCTAGTCGCTTGTGATCAGGCTGGTATAAAGGCCGCCCTTTTGAAACAGTTCTTCATGCGTGCCCCGCTCCGCAACCTTTCCGTGATCCAGAACAATGATCTCATCACAGTTGCGTATGGTCGACAGCCGATGGGCAATGATGATGCAGGTGATCCCGCGGCTCTTCACAGCCTCCACCAGCTCGTACTCCGTCTTTGCGTCCAGAGCGCTCGTTGCCTCATCCATGATCAGGATCGTGGGATCCTGCGCAAGAACGCGCGCGATCTCGAGGCGCTGCCTCTGCCCGCCGGAAAGGTCCTTTCCGCCCTCGGCGAGGCGGTGTTCAAAACCGCCGTCTCTTTCCATGATATCCTGACGGATCCGGGCATCCTCCGCAGCCAGGATCATTTCAAAATCCTCGATCGAATCGTCCCACATCTTAATGTTGTTCGCGATCGAGTCTTCAAACATGGTGATCTCCTGATCGACCACGGCAACGGATGCAGTGAATATGCTCCTTGGGATCTCATCCGCCGTTTTCCCGTCAAAAAGGATCTCTCCGCTCCAGGGGCGGTAGAGCCCCGAGATCAATTTGGACAGCGTGCTTTTCCCGCAGCCGCTCTCTCCAACGATCGCGATCCGTCCTCCCGGCTTTGTCGACAGCGAGAAATCTCTGAACAAGGGCTCCGCCAGCTTCGAATAGCCGAAGGTTATATTTTTCAGCTCGATCCGGCCGGAGAGCTTATCAAAATCAGCTACTTCCTCCTCCAGTTCATCCCGATAACAGGGATCGTCCGGATAATCCATGACGTCCTCGACCCTTTCCATATCGCTTCGCATCACCTGAATTTTCTGGCTTGCCCGGATCAGGGTCTGCGCCGGGTTCATGAGCAAAGTCAGATAACTCTGAAGCATCATGACGATACCGAGGCTCAACTGCCCTCTCATGCAAAGCCAAACACCGAGCACAAGGATCATGCTCTCCGCGACCTGGCTGACCACCTGCGGGATAATGCCGAGCCGAAGGCTCATGACTTCCGCTTTCATTTCCATCGCATGCGCGGAGGCCTGATACCCGGCCCACTTACGGAAAAACCCGTTTTCCGCGCCGCTCGCCTTGATCGTCTCGATCATCTGCATTCCGTAAAGCGTGGTCCCCCGGAGCCTCCCTTCATCACGCATCGCGGCCCTCATCAGATTCAGCCGCCGGCTTGCGATCATCTGACTCATCAGGATATTGATCAGGATGCTGCCCAGGCCGATGCACGTCAGAAGGAGGCTGAAATTAAGCATGACACACAGGTAAAAGACCACCATTATGATGTTCATCGCCAGAGGAGCGATCGTCTGGAACAGCGTATTCGCGATCGTTGCGTTTGTATTCTGGCGAAGCAGCACATCCCCCGTCATCCGCTGGGTATAAAACTCAACCGGCAGCTTCAGCGCCTTCCAAAAAAAAGAAGCGCTTCCGGCCATCCCGACCTTGCCACTGAGCCGAAGCGTAAAGATACTCCGAAGAGCCTCCGTAACGACCGCCAGGATCGTGACCACCGTAAGCAGGATCAGGAACGGAGCAAGCAATTCCACACTCTTTAAGGTCAGCACCTGATCCATAAAGAATTTGTCAAATTCAGGAACGATCGCGCCGATCAGATAGGCCGTTAATGTCACAAGCGCCATAAAGACCAGAGCGCCCACCGCCCCCTGCATGCGTTTCCGGGCAAAGCCGATCATGCTTTTTTGCTTCCCCTCCGGAACAAAATCTTCTTCTGGCGAAAAGAAAAGGCAAACCCCCGTGAAGCTCTCATCGAACTCCTCAAGAGATACCTTCAAACTCCCGCGCGCAGGGTCATTGATATAGGCGTGATTCCCCCTGAAGCCGCACAGGACGACAAAATGGTTGAAATTCCAATGAATGATGCAGGGAAAGGTTCCGTTCTTTCGCAAGTCTTCCGGCCGGTCAAACCGATACCCCTCCGCCTGCAGCCCATAGCCTCTGGCTGCCTGCACCACATTCTTCGCACTCGCGCCGTCCCTTGAGACACCGCAGTCGGACCGGACCTTTTCCAGCGATATCCATTTGTTATAGTATGCGCAGACCATGGCCAGGCTGGCGGCTCCGCATTCGATCGCCTCCATCTGCATG
>JAEESA010000318.1 GCA_016286115.1 Lachnospiraceae bacterium | reverse complement strand
AGAACTCCCGAATGACTGGGCTTCCATTACGCAGGAGGTTCTGGCTCCGAAACAGCGGGAACTGACAGAAGACGAGCGCATACGTTATGAACGTATGAAACGCTGGCACGGCACCTTTATCTATAAGCTTTACCTGAAGATGAAGCCGAAGATGCAGAAGGCCAAAGACTGGGTCGACAGGAGAAAGGTACATCCGATCCAAAGATTTGTCGCCTGGTGCAAATCCATGTCGGCATCCACGCAAAATCTGCTTTTGTTTGCGATGGCGTTTTCGATGACGATCTCGGCGCATTTTTATGTGACGATCGCGGCCGGTATCGGCTGCGTGGGATTGGCGCTGGCGTTCTTTATCCGGTTTTTCCGATGGAAGTATCTGAAGTCGGTTTTGTTGTCTCTTTTGGTGTCGCTCATGTTTGCGTTGTATCCGATGGTCATTGCCTATATCGGAGGCACGCCGCTGCAGGGCTCCATGTATTGGGCCATGAGCGTTATGAGAGGAGACGAAGGGGAAGATGAACGGGTGACCAGCCAAACGCTGGTGATCAATGGCATGTCGATCGCCTATTCGCTTGGGGAAGGACAGACCGAGGCGGATGTCATCGCGATGCTGGAAAAGGCGCTGGGTGAAGGAGAAGTCGAGAACATTGAAGGATTTCAGCCGGCAGAGGAAGAGGAAGAACTGGGTCGCGTTGATAAGCTGAAGGGCATCATGGATGACTATGTGTTCAATGAGGATATGCCGGGCCTCTTCGGGTTTTCCTACGTAGAGATCATTTTCGCTCTGATCGCCGCGGGCCTTGTGCTGGGACTTCTGGCATGCTTTAAGGACAGCGTGTATGGGCGGAGCGTGTTTGCGATGGCTTTGTATGCGGCCTTTCTTGTCGCCGTCTTCATCATGGGGGATTTCGGGCTTCCCCAGCTCATGGATGAGAGCCGGAATCGGGAGTTTTTCGCCTATTCGTTAGCGGTGTGTGTCGGGCTGGGGGTGGATGCTGCCGTGTATCTGCTTCTGGGCTGGAGAAAGACGAGGCTTTTGATGCAGGGGGCGTCGCTGGCGCTTCTCGCGGGTACGGGTTTTCTCCTTTATACGGAAAACCAGCTGAAATGGGATCCGATGACTGTCGATAGTCTGCAGACCAACGGCGCCATGGTTACGACGCTTTCGATCATGGATGAATATCCGGATTTCCATTGGACGATCGTTACGCCGAATGATGAGATCCGAATGGTGGAGGAACATGGGCGGCACACGGAGACCATTACGTTCCTTCGTTCCATGGAGGATTTTGATGCCAACAGTTCGGAAATGTTTTTGCCGACGGATTATGTATTTTTCTACATAGAAAAGATCCCGAAGGACTATGACGAGCCTTATGAGGGCAGCGGGCAGAGCGTATCCGAGATCGGCGCGAGCCGGTCGCTCCCGAAAGGAAACCGTGTTTCGGAAGTGTATTCCGGGGAAGCCAGATGGATCACGATGTCGCATATGTATTACTGGGCACAGAAGTTCATGGAGCTTTTCCCGAATGAGATGGAAGTTCTGTATGAGGATGATGAATTTGTGAGTTATAAGGTCAAGCAGAATCCTTACAGTCTATATAATTTTGCGATCAACTACGGCTACAACGCAAAGAGCAGCACGGATCACAGAAGACGGAGGTCAGAAGGCTAATGATGATCAGCCGCAGGAATTATCTGACGATCACGGTGTTGATGTTTGTACTGATGTTTTTGTTTCTGTTTTCGAGCGCTTACAAGGACTCCTTAAACACCTACGATACGAACATCTACTCCGGAACAGAAACACAACTTCATATTGACAAGATCTTTCAGAAGGATCTGGAATATACGGTTGGCGAGGAACCGACGAAAGGCTATATCGCTTATGTCGGCAGAAATGGGGATCTGGAGAGTGTGATCCGGCAGTGGTGCCGCTATACCCGAAGAAATCTCATTACAGCGGCAGACTGCGGGGATCTGGAATATGAGAAGGAAAAGCCGTATCTCATTTGTCTTGACGGAGCATCGATCGGCGCAGATGATATTTCTTCGCTCCAGAAGTGGGTGAAGGAGGGAATTCACCTGGTTTTCTGCGGGACGCCGTCGATCCGCGTTCTGATGCGCAAAGAGATAAAGGAACTGATGGGGATCCGTAATATCCGCGAAGAGAGCGTTACGCTTGAGGGGATCGTTCTTCATGAGAACTTTCTCCTTGGCGGCGGCTACACCTATACGATCCGGGATGAAACCACAAAAAAACTGCAGGACCTTAACTTAACGACTTCCTGGTTTGAGATGAACTCCGGAACGAAGGCCTATATGACGGGGCTTTTGGATGAAAACATTTACGGTGAAACGCAGAATGAATACCTCCCCGCTATCGTATGGCGCAACAGTATCGATAAGACCAAGATCTTTGTTGTAAACGGGGATTACATGGAAAGCGTGACCGGCATCGGCTTTTTATATGCCATTACCAATGAGATCGAAAACTATTCCCTGTATCCGGTAATCAATGCGCAGAATATGGTCGTTGTGAATTATCCTTCGTTCACGCCGGAAAACGAAGACGCCATGTTTCAGCTCTATTCCCGGGATTCCTACCGCGTGCTGCGGGAGGTGGTGTGGCCCGGACTGACGGCGGTTTTAACGAATACGGACAGTAAAATGAGCTGTATGCTGACAACGAAGATGGACTACAATGAAAAGGCTTCGCCGGAAAAAGAAGATCTGATCTTTTTCATGAAGCTTCTTCGGGAACAGGAAGCGGAGGCGGGGATCTCGTGTGACCAGACCTCCAACGTAGATGTGGCGAGCAAGCTTTCTGTCGACCATGATTTTCTGGCGGTGAATCTGCCGGAGTATAAATTCCTGACCGCCTATGTGGCCCAGAACGACCCTGAACAGATGAGAACGCTTTTGAAGGAGCAGGGGTTTTCCGATGTGCGGACGTATCTGAAGGATCTGGAGGATACGGGAGAACTCGTGTATCTTACTAAAGAAGGGGACACTGTGCTGACTACGATCAACAGCGGTGATTCACATAAATACTCCGAGGATATCAGAGAGCGCGCGATCGAGACAGCGCTCGGGTTTTCGGTGGTTACGGAGGATCTGCAGCACATTATCTATCCGCAGGATGCCAACGATCAGTGGCAGAATGTGTATAAGGATTTTGCGAGATACACGGATACGTTTTATGACGCGTTTGATACGTTTGAGGAACTGACCCTGTCGGAAAGCGGAAGCAGGGCGGGTCTGTTTCTTACGACTATATATGACCAGCAAAGAAACGGGGATGTGATCACGCTGAAGAGCAAC
>JAEESA010000317.1 GCA_016286115.1 Lachnospiraceae bacterium | reverse complement strand
ATTTTGATATCAGCTTTGCAAATCCGATCAGCGAGAAGACCTCGAACCTTTGCCACCTTGCACCGGCGGGCCCGACCTACATGGAGGACTTAAATGAGGCCGGCGGCGTATACGCGGTCATGAAGGAGCTGGCGGATGCGGGGCTCCTGAATACCGACTGTATGACCGTGACCGGCAAGACGGTCGGAGAGAACATTAAGAACGCTGTAAATCGTAACCCGGAAGTGATCCGGCCGCTGGATAATCCCTACTCTGCAAATGGTGGTCTCGCTGTTTTGAAGGGAAATCTGGCGCCCGACGGGTCTGTGGTCAAGCGTTCCGCCGTCGTCGCGGAAATGATGGTGCATGAAGGACCGGCACGGGTCTTTGATTGCGAAGAAGACGCCATCGAGGCGATCCTCGGCGGGAAGATCCATGAAGGTGATGTGGTCGTGATCCGTTATGAGGGTCCCAAGGGCGGCCCCGGCATGCGCGAGATGTTAAATCCGACATCCGCGATCGCGGGCATGGGCCTCGGTTCCACAGTCGCTCTGATCACGGACGGCCGTTTTTCCGGCGCGTCGAGAGGAGCTTCGATCGGCCACGTTTCACCGGAAGCCGCTGTGGGCGGGCCGATCGCGCTCGTGCAGGAAGGCGACATCATCAAGATCAATATCCCGGCATTATCGCTTGAGGTCGATGTATCGGATGAAGAGCTTGCAAAGCGCCGGGAGGCCTGGACGCCGCGCGAACCCAAGGTGACGACGGGGTATCTGTCACGCTATGAGAAGATGGTAACTTCCGGCAACCGTGGGGCGATACTGGAGATTAAATAGAATACCAGGTCTGCTCGGCAGGAATGAAGCAAGACGTAAATACAGTAAGGAGAACAGTTTCATGCAGCTGACAGGAGCTGAAATAATCATAGAATGCCTGAAAGAGCAGGGGGTGGACACGGTGTTCGGCTACCCCGGCGGGGCGATCCTGAACGTGTATGACGCGTTGTATAAGCACAGGAACGAGATCCGGCATATATTGACCTCCCATGAACAGGGAGCGGCCCATGCGGCGGACGGGTATGCGAGGGCGACCGGGAAGGTGGGCGTTTGCATGGCAACGTCGGGGCCGGGAGCGACAAACCTCGTGACCGGGATCGCGACGGCGTATATCGACTCGGTGCCGATGGTGGCGATCACCTGCAACGTGACGCTTCCGCTTCTCGGAAAGGACAGCTTTCAGGAGGTGGATATCGCCGGGATCACGACGCCGATCACAAAGCACAATTTCATTGTGAAGGACGTGAAAAACCTTGCGCAGACGATCCGAAGGGCTTTTTTGATCGCAAAGAGGGGACGGCCCGGTCCGGTGCTTGTCGATGTACCGAAGGACGTGACCGCGAATAAGACGGATTATAAGAAGGCCAGGCCGGAGAAGATTTTGCCGTATACGGATACGATCACGGAGGAGGATATGAAGGGTGCTCTCCATATGCTTCTGCGGGCGAAAAAACCGGTGCTCTTTGTGGGCGGCGGTGCCGTGATCTCCGGGGCTTCGGAGGAGCTGTTGGAGCTGTCGGAGCTTTTGGATTGTCCGGTGTGCGATACGCTGATGGGGAAGGGCGCGTTCCCGGGAACGCATCCGAGATACACGGGAATGCTCGGGATGCACGGGACCAAGGCGTCAAACCTAAGCGTCAGCGAATGTGACCTTCTGATCGCGGCGGGAACGCGGTTTTCGGACCGGGTGCTCGGCAACCCGAAGACATTTGCGCATCATGCGAAGGTTCTGCACCTCGAGGTGGATCCTGCGGAGGTGAATAAGAATGTGCGTGTGGACGGCGCGGTGATCGGAGACTTAAAGGAGATTTTAAAGCGGATCAATGCCGCCTTAAAGGAACAAAAAAGTCAGATCCCGGATCACAGCGAATGGAACCGGTTTGTACGAGACCTTTCGGAACAAAATCCGCTTACGTTCCCGGAGGCAGGGTTGAGCGGTCCCTTCATGGTCCAAAAAGTGTATGAGATGACGAAGGGGGATGCGCTGATCTGTACGGAGGTAGGCCAGCACCAGATGTGGGCGGCGCAGTTCTTCCTCTTTGACCGGCCAAGGCAATTGATCTCATCCGGCGGGCTCGGGACGATGGGGTACGGCCTCGGTGCCGCGATCGGAGCGAAGACCGGGAGCCCCGAGAAGACCGTGATCAATTTCGCCGGAGACGGGTGTTTCCGCATGAACGTGAACGAGCTGATGACCGCAGCGAGAAATAACCTTCATGTGATCGAGATCATCGTCAATAACCATGTGCTCGGCATGGTCAGGCAGTGGCAGACGCTGTTTTATGAAAAGCATTATTCCGCAACGGTCCTGGACGACGGAGCGGATTATGTGAAGATCGCGGAAGGCTGCGGAGCCAAAGGTTTCCGGGTGAAGACAAGGGAAGAGTTTATCGACGCGTTTTCAAAGGCTCTTGCAGAAGACGGACCTGTTGTGTTAGATTGTATCGTGGATTGCGACGACAAGGTGTGGCCGATGGTGGCCCCCGGCGCCGACATTTCGAATATCATGACGGAGGAGTGAAAAAAATGAGCAGAGTGTATAATTTCTCGGCGGGACCTGCAGTACTGCCGGAAGAGGTCTTAAAAGAAGCGGCAGAGGAGATGCTGGATTACAAGGGATCGGGCATGTCCGTGATGGAAATGAGCCATCGTTCCAAGGTGTATGATGACATCATCAAGACGGCGGAAAAGGATTTAAGAGAACTTTTGGGGATCCCGGACAACTATAAAGTCCTGTTCCTGCAGGGCGGCGCGTCCCAGCAGTTTGCCGCGGTTCCGATGAACCTGATGAAGAACAAGAAGGCGGGGTATATCATTACCGGCCAGTGGGCGAAGAAGGCGTGCGCGGAAGCGAAGCTCTATGGCGAGGCAGTGGAACTGGCGAGCTCGGCGGATAAGACCTTTTCCTATATCCCGGACGTGAGCGATCTTCCGATCACGGACGATATGGACTATGTCTATATCTGCGAGAACAATACGATCTACGGGACGAAATATAAAGAGCTGCCGAACACCAAGGGAAGGCTCCTGGTGTCTGACGTGTCCTCCTGCTTTTTGTCGGAGCCCATGGATGTGACGAAGTACGGCGTGGTCTATGGCGGCGTGCAGAAGAATGTGGGACCGGCCGGCGTTGTGATCGACATCATCCGCGAGGATCTGATCACGGACGACGTGCTGCCGGGAACGCCGACCATGTTGAAGTGGAAGACGCAGAGCGATAACGACTCGCTTTACAACACACCTCCGTGCTATGGAATCTACATCTGCGGCAAGGTGTTCAAGTGGCTCAAGAAACAGGGCGGACTT
>JAEESA010000041.1 GCA_016286115.1 Lachnospiraceae bacterium | reverse complement strand
CCTCTGGCGGCGACAGCAGTGCTGCAGCAGCTGTTTAACGCGGCCGACATCGCGGGGGTGGGGCGGTTCGCGAGCTCAGAGGCGATGGCTGCCGTGGGGAGCAACGCTTCCGTGATCTCACTGATGGTCGGGCTGTTTCTGGGGCTTTCCGTGGGGGCGAACGTAGTGGTGGCTAATCTGATCGGCTCCGGGAAGCGCTTCCTTATCGGGGCTGCGGTGCATACGATCATGGCCTGCGCTCTTCTTCTTGGCTGCATGCTGATCGGGATCATGAACCTCGCGGCGGCGCCGCTGCTGAACCTGATGGGCGCGCCGGCCGATGTGATGGAGCCCGCGATCCTTTATCTGCGGGTATATTCCCTGGCCGTGCCCGGGATCATGGTGTATAACTTCGGCTCCGCCATTTTGCGGAGCAAAGGGGACAGCCGCCGGCCGCTGCTTGCGCTGACCGCGTCCGGAGTGATCAACATCGCTTTGAACCTCCTCTTTGTGATCGCGCTGCATATGCATGTGGTCGGGGTTGCTCTCGCGACGATGATCTCGAATATGTTCAGCGCCACGATGGTCATCATTTTTCTCATGCGGGAGAAGGATGAGTTTAAGTTTTCGTTTCGGAAGCTTCGGATCGAAAAAACGTACCTGGGCGGGATCATACGGATCGGTCTGCCTGCGGGCCTGCAGGGGATGGTGTTTTCGTTTTCCAATGTGATCATACAGAGTACGATCAACAGCTTCGGCGCCAGCGCGATCGCCGGTTCCACTGCTGCACAGAACATGGAATTCATGTCCTACTGCCTGATCAACGCCTTCGGGCAGACCGCCGTTACGTTTACGAGCCAGAACTACGCCGCGGGGAATACGGATCGCTGTAAGAAGATCTACCGGATCACGCTCGGCCTCGGCATCGGCTTTGACGTGATCCTCATTGCTTTGATGATGCTGTTCCGCGGGCCGCTGCTCTCGCTTTTCACAACGGACCCGGCGGTTCTTGACTATGCGATGATCCGGATGACCTGCGTGTGCCTGCCGCACTTTTTGATCAGCTCTTATGAGATCACGGGCGGGTCCCTGAGGGGAATGAACCATTCTCTTCTGCCTGCGCTGATCTCGATCTTCGGAACCTGCGTATTTCGGCTGATATGGGTCTTCGCTCTGGTGGGGCATTACCATGACTACACGCTGCTGATGCTTGTCTATCCGGCTTCGTGGATTTTCACGGGAACCATCATGCTGATCGCCTACTTTATAACAAGGAAAAAGGCCTTTGCAGTCATCGAGAAACGAAAGGGCTGATCAATAATCGAGTATGAGGGGCCTCCCCTCATACTCGCCGCGCGGGCGGCGTTCGGCGTCAGCCGATAGTTTCCATACGCCGCCCTGCGCATAAAAAGAACGGCACAAGGTCAATAGCCTGTGCCGTTTTATTATGCCTTCTGGCGGGTACGGAGGCGCACGATCAGGTCGTAGAGGAACGAACCTGTTTTTCCGTGCCCCGGATAGTCCGTATTTTTGAGTTCAAAGATGTAAAACCCGCAGACGTTGATGATCTTTGTACCGGAGGGGTGCTGGCGCTCTCTCTGGAAATGGCCGTATTCTTTGTGAACATGGCCGTGCAGCATGTACCGCGGCTTGTAGCGGTTTAAGATGTCCTCGAAGCACTCGAAGCCTCTGTGGCAGAGATCCTCCATATCTCCGTAACCCCGCACCGGCGCATGTGTCGCGAGAATATCGATCCCGTTCATGAGATCCGCCTTCGGGAAGAGTTTGGCAGCACGGCTGCTCATCTTCCGCTCCGTGTACATATCCTTTCCCTCTTTATACTTCTGACTTCCGCCCAGCCCCATGATCCTGACGCCATGATAGTCATAAACCTTTCCGTCAATGCAGACCCCGCCCGGAGGCGGCGTCACATCATAGATCGAGTCATGGTTTCCGCGGATATACAAAAGGTCAGCGTTCGTCATGGACACAAGAAAATCCAGATATCTCGGGTCGATATCGCCACAGGAGATAATGAGGTCGATCTTACCCAAACGGGTTTTGTCATAATAATCCCAGAGGGATTTTTCTTCGTTATCCGCTACCGCAAGGATCCTCATCCGGTTGTCTCCGCTCCTGCATTCTCCGCAGTCTTGGCGTGATCGATCTGCAGCCCGCTGACGCGGATCGCCTTCTTTCCCGCCTCGTTAAGAAGTTCACTGTCGGGGATTTCCCCGATAACATTATCGTTCAGCCAGTTCATAGCCACGATCTCTTCGTTGGAGAGGACAGAGTCGTGGTCGCCCCGGACTGTCCCCCGGTTGTCCTTCAGCATCCCGTCGAAGGGGCGGAAGGTGTCGTTGATCAGAGCTTTGCGGTAGATGTCGATCATCTTTCCGGAATAGAAGGAAAGGTTCTTGGAAAGGATCACGTCAATAACGCCCGCGGACATCCCCCACCATAAGTTCAGAGCCTGCCCTGTTGTGCCGGCGCTGTTGTCCTTCTGGAACTTTCCGTCCAGGATTCCCCGCACAATGAGCTCATAATATGTTCCCCAGTTCCAGACCGGCATGGCAAGGTTGGTGACTTCCCCGCCGTTCATGCGGTACAGGCCGTACTCGCGGGAGGCTTCCTTCGGTTTGATCAGGTCCGGCCCGGAAACGATATGGACGCCGTTTTCCTGCATATAGGTCTTCCAGTCTCCTTCGGCAAGAGAGGTCCAGGTGAGGTATACCTTCGCCTGCGGATCCGAAAGAGCTGCGCCGATCGCAAAGGCGTTGATCCGGGATACGGCGCCGTAGATCGGGTAATCCGCCACATAGCCGATCTTATGGTCTTCACAAAGAGATCCGGCGAGAACGCCCATGAGGAACTTGGCCTCATGCATCCGCCCATAATACGTCCGGACTGCACCCTGTGAGAGATTGATGGAGCAGTTCAAAACCCGGACCTGCGGATATTCCACCGCGGCCCGCAGTGCAGGCTCCATAAGGATCGGAGAGGTGGTGACGATCACATGCGCGTTCTTCTCCACCGCGTCCTTCAAGGCGGCTGCAAAGTCCTCTTCTTCCAAGGTGCTTTCGTAAGACCAGGTTTTTACCACATCCCCGAACACTTCCGAAATATGGTTTCTTCCAAGCTCATGCCCATAGAGCCAGCTGGATTCGGAAAGCTTGCCGTCATAGAAAAAGGCGATCTGTAAGGGATTCTTTTCCGTATAGGTCTTCGGCTTAAAGAGCCCGGGAAGCGCGCCTGCATCCTTTGTTTCGGGCTGTTCGGAGAAACTGATCTGGTTTCCGCCGGCCTCAAGGACAAATTCATCACGGATCTTTTCGATCTTTTTCAAGATGATCTCCTTGCTGTCTTCCATGAGGCTCTCGTATTTATAGATACCGAGATAGACCAGAAAAGCGTCCGCATTCGTAAGAGAAAGGGATTGCTTGAACCGGGCTTCAAATACGGTTGTGAACCGCTCATAGGCATAGAGGAAGGATTTCCTCACATCCTCCGACCAGGGATCGTTCAAGTTCTGTCCAACGGCTTCCGCCAGTTTCTCGTAATCCCCTTCTTCCGAGAAGATCAGGTCATAGATCGGCATGACACGGAAGAACCGGTCAAACTCCATGTAGATCTTGATGTCCTTCTCCTCACTCGGAATGGGCATGACGCGGATCACGTCCGCGAGGATCGTCGGGAGGTTCAGGTATTTCAGAACCGATACCCTCTTATTTCCCTCCAGCACGTAAAAGTTCCACATGTATTCGTAGACCTTGACCGGATCGCGGATCCCTTCTTCCTTCTGCGCCTTGATCAAAAACGACCACTTCCCGGCAAATTCGGAATCTCCGTCCAAAAGGGGCATAAAATTCCGGGCGAAAGCGGCCTGCCTCCCCCGGGTCTTTGTTCCGACAACCTGGTCCAACGGGATATCCATAATCCCGAGCGAAGTTCCGATATCGGAGCTTCGGTCCCATAATATTTCTTCTAACGCCGGAAGATAAGGATACTCACCGGAAATAACGGCCCGGCGGTACGCCTTTTCTCCCTGTTTTCTTGCTCTTGCGTATTCATCATTTTGTGCCATGTTTTTTTGCCTTTCCGCTTTTCAAACCATTGCTCTATGCCTGCGGCACGTAGGATTGGAAGAACTGCTCCAGCTCATTCATCAGGGCGTCTTTTCCGATGGATTTCAGGAGATATCGCTCCGGTTTTAACGCGAGAACGTTTCTTATACTCTCCCTGTCACTCTTCCCGGTCAGAAACATCACCGGGATCTTGTTCGTTTCCGTTTCGCTGCGCAGCATTTCCAAAACATGCGGTCCCGAGTTCACAGGCATTTCGTAATCCAGCAGGATCAGATCCGCCTCATTTTTCGCAAGCCAGGTAAGCGCCTGCATCCCGCTGGCCACAATGGACACGCGGTACTGGTCCCTCAGCCAGGAATGCACCATCCGAAGGAAGGTCGCGTCGTCATCCACGATCAGGATGCTCTTTTTCCGCTCTTCCTGCGCATCCAGATCCGTCAGCGCGCGGATCTCGTTGACGAAGGAATGCATGTCAAAGGGCCGTTGGAACCAGGCCGTCAGCTCTTCCTTCGGGATCACGCGGGTCACAAGCTTGTATTCCTCTTCCGACCCGATGAGGAGAAGCATCTTGTCCTTCCCTGCAGTGGTATCCCGCAGGTACACCAGCACCTTCATTGCATCCTTAATGGACTCATCCATGTAGAGCACGAAGATGTTGACGTTCCTCGCTCTTTCATTGATGATGGATACGTTCGTGTCCGCGAACGAGGCATTGATCCCGACGTCTCTTAAGTTTTTTTCTATTGCCTTCACTATGAAGGTCTCTTTCTCACTGATCACAAGAACATTATTATTCATTTTGTTCTCCTTTGCGAGTCTGGAAGATCTACAGTTCTGCGATCTTCTCCGGCGTAAGGGGTCTGGAGAAGTAGTAGCCCTGCACCCAGTCCACCGAAAGCTCCCTCATCTTTTCAACCTGGTCCTTTGTTTCCGCGCCGACAATGGTCACCTTGCGATCCAGCGTATGGATCATATCGATCGTGTTCTTCAGAACGACCCAGCCCTTGTCGCTTCGGTTGGTTTCTTCCAGCAAACTCTTATCGAGTTTGATTATATCAAATTCCATGGAAAAAATCGAATAAATATTCGAATATCCTGTTCCATATCCCGTCAGCGAGAATCGGAAGCCGTGCGCGCGCAGGCCCTGCCCGATACGGCTCACCAGCGCGTAGTCCTCTGCCGCCACATTTTCCGTGATCTCAAAGTTGATCCGGCTCGGGCTCACCCTGAATTCCTTTACGATCCCGAGAATGTTATCTATAAAGTCATTCCGCATGCACTGTACAAGGGAAAGGTTGATATTGATGAACCGGATCCCCTTATCGGACGGTACACCCGAATGCAGGAAGCTGCAGACTTCTCGCAGCACATAATCGCCGAGTTCATCAATGATCCCGATCCTCTCGGCAGCCGTGATAAAGTCGACCGGATGGAGTTCGCCGAGTTCTTCATCATGAAGACGGATCGAGGACTCAGCCGAAGCGATCCTCATTTCCTTCAGATCGTATACCGGCTGGTAATAGACCATGAACCGATGCTGCGCAATGGCTCTTCTGAGCACATGCTCCAGTTTCGCGTTGTAATGCAGAAAGCTCAGATCCTCTCCCTTCAGGATCTTTCCGTTTTCCTTGTTCGGGATCGGCGTCTCACAGAGCAGGAGCGCGTCCTCTACGGACTGCAGGCTCGGCCCTGTTTCCGCACAAAGGATCATCCCCTGGATGTGAACGTCTCTTTCGTTCAGACGGAAGCCTTCCATGAACTGTTTGCTGATCCTTTCCGCCTGCAGATCCCGTTCTTCTTCGTCCTGGCCGATCAAAACCAGTGCAAAGGTCTCCGGCGTCACATGATAGGTCATGTACCGGGGATGCACCGTCTTCAGGTAAAGACCTACGATCTCGATCAGCGCTTCGTCGCCGGACGCGTTGATGATCCTTTTATCCCTCTCCAGATTCGTAAGGCGGACCGTCGTAAGATAGAGCTTCACATCCGCGTCAAAATAACTCGCCATATCGAGAAGGAAGGCTTTGCGGTTATTCACGCCGGTCTCGATATCCACACGGTCTTCGTTATATTCCACCGCCAGCATGATCCCAAACAGCGTCACCGATTCCCCGAAGAGCTCGGTCTGCACGCCCTTCATGAAGAACTGCACAAGAAGCCCGGCCATCGTGCAGATCAGGGAATAGACCAGGATCCTCTTTCTCTTGCCGCTGATCCCGTACCAGTGGCGCATGAAGTAATAGAAGCACAGGAAGCTATAGAAAGCAGCCACGGCATAGATGACCAGCTCCCCATTATTCCGTGTAAACTCAAGAGCGTCGTTATAGTAATATACCGCATGCGTCAGCGGGTTGGTAAGCACCAGCAGTTCCGTCACGGCAAACGGGACGAAAAGGATTATCCTTCCCTTCTTCTTGACCCGGTCCAGAGAATGCGTGGCATACAGAGCATAGTAGAACATCAGCACCGGCAGCGCCGTATGGAGCAGGAAATACAGGTAGTTAAATGTATCCGTAAGCACCCGGCTGTGATAGTCCAGGTACTGATTCGGCTCCGCCACCATCAGGACCAGGTTACAGACCGCCGTAATAATGATGTTCGCAAGCGCCAGCATATACAGCCGGTTCTGCGGTTTGTCCGTGTGCTTCTGAATGATGTTGTACACAAGGCAGGTCAGGCTCAAAAGGATCGCCCCGCAGTCAAACGAGGAATAGTTCATAAGATCGATAAAGCTCATGATAATTCCTCCTTTCTCTGACGGATGATGTCGATCACCTTTTGCCAGTCAAGCTGATTTACCGCCCTCCCAAGTTCTTCGAAGGCCTTGCGGTCTGCAGGCGGCAGGCGATATCCCGCCATTTCCTCCAGAACGAACGTGGCGTTTTCAAAATCCATGCCGTCGGCGAATTCCTTCAGCGCCTGATAGGCATCCTTTAAGGTCTGGTCGTCGACACTTTCCAGATCATCATCGGCCTCTTCCTCCATCGCATACAGCGCGCCGAGTTTCTCAACGAGGCTGTCCAGATTCTTAAGCAAAAGCGGAGTGCGCTTGCGGATCATTGAAATATCTCCGGTCTCTCCGGCCGCTTCCAGCGCGGCTGCCGCTTCGCCAAGGGTCGACGCGCCGATCACGCGCGACGTACTCTTCAGGGAATGGACGCGGATCGTGTAGTTTGCCCAGTCCTCGTCGTCCATAAACGCCTGGATTTCCGCTTTCTTCTCTCCCGCGCTCTCGTAGTAGATCTTCAGGATCTCAAGATAACTCTCTTCGTCACCGCAAAGTTCGAGCCCCTTCTCGAGATCGATCTCCGGAAGGTCATAGATCTCACCGAGGAAGCCGTCCGGACGTTTCATCGAATCGTCCTTCACTTCAACCTCTTCTTCCTCGACCTGCGGTTCTTCCTCCGTAACGATCACCTTTTCCTGCGGCAGATACTGGATCAGCATTTGCTCCAGCTTCTGGCTGTCCACAGGCTTGGCAAGATAATCGTCAAAGCCTTCTCTGATGAAGTTTTCCTTCGCGCCCGACACTACGTTGGCCGTCAGACAGATCACAGGTGTATCCACATTGAGGTGGTCCGCCGGCGCCTTCATTTTATGCAGCGTTTGCAGGCCGTCCATTTCCGGCATGCGGTAATCCAAAAAGATCACATCATAATGTGCTTCATGGATCTTCTCAAGGCAGTCCGCGCCGCTCAGGCATGTATCCACCTGCAGCTGCGTTTGTTTCAACAGGCTCTTGATCACGGTCAGGTTGATCGGCGTATCGTCCACGACAAGGATCCTGCCTTCGGGCGCCTTAAACTTCTCCTGATAGGACGGACGGCTCTTGGAGTGGGCGATATACCGTTTCCTCAAGTCACCCATCGGCGTCTTTTCACAGACGATCTGCGGCAGGCGGATCGAGAAGACCGAGCCTTTGCCGTATTCGCTCTTCACGCCGATCTCACCGCCCATCATCTTTAAGAGGCTGTGCGTGATGGCAAGGCCGAGGCCTGTTCCTTCCACGGTATTATTCCGTTCCAGGTCAAGCCGCTGGAAGGTTCCGAAGAGCTTGTTCAGGTCTTCTTCCTTGATCCCCATACCGGTGTCCTCGACATCGATGAGCAGGAGAATCACATCCTCGCGTTCGGAGGTATATTTGCCATGCACTTTTAAGGTGATATTTCCCACCTCGGTGTATTTCACGGCGTTGTTCATGATATTGACTATGATCTGGCGCAGACGCATTTCGTCGCCGTAGAGCCTCTCGGGCAGGCTCTCGTCCACATCCAGGACCAGCTTCAGTTCCTTCTCCTGCATCTTGATCTGCACCATGTTCGCCACGTCGTTGATCACGGAGCTTAAGCCGTATTCCGCCTCCACGATCTGCATGCTGCCGGCCTCGATCTTGGAGAAGTCCAGAATGTCGCTGATCAGAGAGAGCAGCGTATTTCCGGCGCGTTCGATGTCTTTCGCGTAGTTTAAGATATCCTCGTTATCGCTTTCGCGAAGGATCATCTCATTCATACCCAGGATCGCGTTGATCGGGGTACGGATCTCATGGCTCATGTTCGCAAGGAAGTTACTCTTTGCCTCACTCTGCGCCCTTGCTCTCTGTTCCTCTCTCCAGGCCATTTCCGTAACACGCAGGATACCGATGAGCTCACTTTGCGTGACCGGTTTGGAATAATAATCGCCCTGCAGGAAATCAACCTCCTGTTTTTCAAGGAATTCCACCTGCTCTTCCGAATGCGCGCCCTTGATCAGGCTCTTCTTATTCAGTTCGCGGATCATCTGCATCGTATTCTGCAGAATGTCCTTGCTTGTCTGCACGCCGGAAGCACCTTTGCGCCTGACCAGAGACAGATCCATGCTCAAAATGTCATAGTCTGCGGAATACAAAGCCTGCAGGTTGGTCTCGCCTGTACCGTATCTGCCCAGCGTGATCGAGAAGCCCATCTCCCGCAGGGCTTCCAGCACGCCTCGCAGCTCCGCATAATCCTCCGTCAGGGAGAACTCGCGCAGTTCGATGTTGATAAAGGACGCCTTCACGTTGTAATGGCGAAGGGTTTCTCTGAGATGCTCCAGAAAATTCGGATGAAGGCACTGGATCGCAAAAACAGCGATACGGATCTCATGCAGCCGCATCTGTGTGGGGATACCGGTGCTTAAGAACATGCAGACCTCATCAAAGAGGAATCCGCCCATCCTGTCGATATAGTCGTTACGCCGGCCAACCGCCATCAGTTCCTCCGGCTGGAGTTCCCCGAGCTCCGGATCCGTAAGATAAAGCATGGCTTCCGCCGCCACCAGCGACTTGTTGGAAAGCCGATAGACCGGCTGATAGCGCACTTCAAAAAGGTGCTCACTGAGACCGTTTACGATCGCATCCGCCACCTCGATCTGACGCTTTAAGATCCGCAGCGCTTCCCCGGAATGGACCCCCTGATTTCCGAAATCCTCAAGACTCCCTTCCGAAAGCAGGAACACGTCTTCCAGCGTCTTCAGATCCTCCGGCGCCTGCGCATAAAGGATGGCCGCGTTCAGATACATTTCCATCCCCTGGCAGTACCAGGTGGCTTCAAACCGCTTTCGGATCGCCTCCGCAAGATGCTTCGCATCCTCCGGCGTATAGTTATGGCAGATCATCATAAACGCAGCCGGAGAAACATGATAAAGCTCATAACGCGGATGGATATTGGTCAGATAATTCGTCACCTGCTGATTGATGGAATCCCGGTCCGCAGATCCGGTGATCTTCTGCAGGATGTTGGCATTGGTAAGACGGATGCAGATCAGATGGAAATTCCGTTCCATGCGGAAGAAATTGTCCACATCCATTCGAAGCGCGTTCCTGTTATAGATCCCGGTGGCCACATCCAGCCGGTCATCCTCTTTTTCGACAGTCATCATAACGCCGGCAAGAGACAGCGCTTCAAACGCCAGTTCCAGAAGGAGCTTCGGCTGTATAAGCTGGATCACGATACCGGTGATGGTCAAAAAATACGCATAGGCGATTGCCCAGCGGCGGCGGAACGTCACGGCGTGCCAGTACAAAAACAGGTTCACTGCTGCCAGGATCAGATAAAAGACGGAAGCAAGATAGATATAGATTTCCCCGATGTCACGAATGAAATTGAAATTCTCGTCATAATGCCAGATCACGGGGAAGAAGACGTTGACAACTACCAGCCCTTCCATGAAGATCGCTGGCAGCATCAGAATGGATTTACGGATCCTTCTCTGCCGGTAATAGCCGCCGGTCACGAAAAGCACATAAAGATAAAAAAGAGGCCCCAGGGCAGAATGGGCCGCAAAATACAAAAACTGCATGACATGCACAACGACCTGAGCAACGCGGGCCTGCGTTTCCCAGTCCGAAAGGCAATAAGGGACTACATTTGCCGTCGTGAAGGTGCTGAACGCACTGACAATGATCACAACCAGCATCCCGTTAAACACGAGGGTCTGGCGGTTATCCATTCTTCGCTCGACAAGATTGATGATCAGGGTGATCAACCCGATCGCCAATGCAACTATGCTAAAATAGGCAGTATAGTCGGCCGCTCCCATGAAAACCTCTTAATTCTGTTCCTCAGACAGGATCTGAAGAAACGCTTCCGTGTTCTTTCGGATATCCCCCTGAAACACGGCATTCCCGGACACGATCACATTCGCGCCGGCGCGGAGAAGTTCCCGCACGTTGTCAAAATTAACTCCTCCGTCCACTTCGATATCTGTGGTAAGGCGGTGTTCTTCGATGTAATACTTTAATTCCCTGACCTTCTCGATCGTATAGGGGATCAGTTTCTGACCGCCAAAGCCCGGATTCACGGTCATGATCAGGACCATATCCACCGTCGACAGGATATGTTCCACCGCAGAGATCGGAGTGGCGGGGTTAATGGCCACGCCGGCCATCACTTTGAGCTCATGGATCTTCTGGATCGTCCAGTCCAGATGCTTACATGCTTCCGCATGGACCGTGATCAGATCCGCTCCGCAATCCGCGAATTCCTTAACATAGCGGACCGGCTCCTCGATCATCAGATGCAGGTCGAAGATCCTTGTGGTCTGGTGCCGGATGGATTGAATGATCGGCATGCCGAAGGAAATATCGGGAACAAACATCCCATCCATCACGTCAATATGAAGGTACTGGGCGCCGGCTTCATCCAAAGCCCGGATCTGTTCGCCCAGACGCGTAAAATCAGCAGCAAGAATAGAAGGGGACAGGCAGTTCATATTTATGTTTTCCTTTCGATTTATGGGAAACGGATCCTATTAATTCTGTTTTGATAGTTCCCCGTAAAACATCACGTAATTTCTGTATCGTTCTTCGTGGATCAGTCCTTTTTCCAAGGCGCGCTTCACGCCGCAGTCCTTTTCCCCGACGTGGCTGCACCGGAGGAAACGGCACTCTTCTTCAAACGGCGCGAACTCGGGATAATAGTCCCTGAGCTCTTCCTTTTTGATCTCCGGAAGAAGGAGTGAGCTGAATCCCGGCGTATCCACAAGAAATGTGTCGCTGCCGGCCGTAAGCAATTCGGCATGGCGTGTTGTATGCTTCCCACGCTCGGTCTTTGCGCTGACCGCTCCGGTCTCCATGGCCGCTTCCGGACAAAGCCGGTTGATAAGCGTGGATTTTCCGGCACCGGAAGGCCCTGCGAGAGCAGTTGTCTTTCCCCCGAGCTCACGTAAAACCTCTTCGATCCCCTCCCCGGTCTTTGCACACAGAAAGAGCGACCGGCACGCTGTCTGCGCTGTATATTCCCGCAGCGCCTCGATATCAGAAGGCTCTGCCAGATCGGTCTTATTAAAACAGATCAGCACAGAAAGGCCGCGGCTTTTCATCTGGATTAAGAACCGGTCCATCAGCTGAAAGTTCGGATCCGGACTTTTCACGGCAAAGAGGAGCAGCGCCTGATCCACATTGGCCACCGCAGGGCGGAGAAGCTCGCTTTTCCTCGGAAGGATCTCATCCACGCTTCCTTCCATGTCCTTCGGATCCGTCACCGAAAATTCCACTTCATCCCCCACGAGAGGCTTCATCCCGTTCTTTCGGAAGATCCCTCTGGCGCGGCAGGCATATGTCTCGCCGTCGGCGGTCAGAACATAGTAGAACCCGGCGATCCCCCGGATGATCCTTCCGCGCATGGACCGTTAACCTGCCGACTTGAATTCCACTGTCTTCGGATATTCCGCATTGTTCTGCACGCTTCCGTCGGACAGTGTCCAGGTGATGTACAAAAGACCCGTGCTGGTCGTGATATTGGTCGCGCTGACCTTAAACCGGCGGCTTCCGTCTTCACCCATCGTAAACTCGGTCACGGCAGTGTCGCCGATGATCACGTTATGGTTTGCATCCTCAAGGCGGTAGCTCACACCGATCACGGAATCGCTTTCCGGCACCTTCACATACTGGTTGATCGAGAAGACCGTCGTTGCCTGTTCCGGCCCCTTGGAGACCGCCACAAAGACGCTGGCTCCGATCTTCACGGTTTCTCCCGGCGCCGGCGAAAGTCCGACCACCTTGCCCTTTTCGTAGGTGGAGTTGGCTTCTTCATTGATCGTTACCGAGCACTGGTATTTATTCTTCAGCTCCGCCACGACCGGATCCTGATCCTGGCCGATATAGTTCGGCATTGCGAATTCCGTCGGAGGCGCTTCGCCCTTGCTGACGATCAATGTGATCGTATCGCCCTTCTTCGCGCTCTGCGTGCTGTCGGGCATTGTGGAAATAACCTTTCCTTCAGCGATCTCCGAGCTGTATTCCTCGGCGCGGCTGACTTCGAAGCCGTTCTGCCTCATGATCGAGGCCGCGTCGTCATAACTCATTCCCTTCACATCCGGCACATTGATGGTACCGGCGCCGTTGGAAATGATCACGTTCAGGGTCGTGTTCTTTTCCACCTTTTCTCCGGCTTCAATACTCTGCTGGATGATCGTTCCTTCCGGGTATTCCGCGGAGGACTGCTCGCCTTCCTGGCGGATCCCGATCCCAAGCTCATGCAGCGCTTCCTGCGCCTGGCTGAGCGTATAACCGCGGACGTCGATCATCGTGATCCGGTCGTCCTGCGGCTCGGAAGCTTCGGACTTCTTCGTCTCTTCCTTCTCGGAAACGCTCTCTGTCACTTCCGTAACTTCGGTCGCTTCGGTGCTGTCCTTGCCTTTGCCGATCACACCCGTCATGTAGAGCAGCAGGTACACAATGATGAAGACGATCACAGCGGCGGCTGCGATCCCGAGGATCGTCACCACCTTTTCCATCTTGGGGTTCATGCCCCGTTCGTCATCATCGTCTTCGTCCTCTTCTTCTTCCTCATCATCCGGTTCCGGCGGCAGAACCTCCTTCACACGGGTTCTGGTGGCCTTCTTCACCGGCTGCTGTTTTCTGACCGGCTGGTACTCCTCTTCCTCTTCTTCCGGTTCCGGAGTAACGATAAGATGCGGCGCCTGCTTGCGGATCTCGCGCACTTCATCTTCGGGCATGATCCGGGTCTTTTCACCCGCGCCGTCATTGATGCGGACAAAGTCCTCATCCGGATTGATCAGAACTCTCTTCAGATCCACGAGGACCTCCGCCATATCCTGATAACGGCGGTCCGGGGATTTCTGGGTACATTTCAAAATGATCTTTTCGAGACTCAGCGGCACATCCTCCGCATAAGCGGATGGCGGCACCATCTCGTCCTGCAGGTGCTGGATCGCCACAGCCACAGCCGTGTCTCCGTCATAAGGAACGCGTCCGGTCACCATTTCATACATCACGATACCGAGAGAATAGATATCGCTCTTATTATCCACAAAGCCGTTTCTGGCCTGCTCGGGAGAGGTGTAATGCACCGATCCCATCACGTCGGAATGGATCGTGTTGTTGCTGGCGGCGCGGGCGATACCGAAGTCCGTCACCTTCACCTTTCCGTCGTTGCTGATCATGATGTTCTGCGGTTTGATATCACGGTGCACAATACGGTTTTTATGCGCTGCTTCGATACCGCGTCCCACCTGGATGGCGATACTGATCGTCTCCTTGTAGTTCAGCCTTCTCTTCTTTTCGATATAGGTCTTCAGGGTCATGCCCGCGATGTATTCCATCACGATATAGTACATGCCCTCTTCGCTTCCGACATCATAGATATTGACAATGTTCGGATGTTCCAGCGCCGCTGCCGACTGGGCTTCCGTTCTGAATTTGGACACAAAGTTCTGGTCCTCGGAAAACTCCTGTTTCAGAACCTTTATCGCCACATATCTGCCCAGCACGTGGTCCTTTGCCTTGTAGACATCCGACATTCCGCCGGCACCGATCCTGGTTATGACTTCATAGCGATCAGCAATGAAACTACCTTCCTGAATCATTTATCCCACCTCGTTAATCACAACAACCGTTATATTATCCCGGCCGCCGTTTTCATTTGCTTTCTCTACAAGTTTCATGGCTTTTTCCGCGGGGTCTCTTTCCCGCTCCATGATCTGACGTATTTCCTCATCATCAAGCATGTTGGAAAGGCCATCGGTGCACATCAGGATCTGATCCTCCTTGTGAAGATGGAGGTCAAAGAAATCGATCGCCACTTCCTGCTCCGCGCCGATCGCCCGGGTAATGATGTTCTTGTCGGGGTGATGGACGGCATCCCTTGCCCGCATTTCCCCGCGTCGCACCATTTCCTGCACCAAAGAATGATCCCTCGTTACCTGACGGATCTCTTTACCAATGATATAAAGACGGCTGTCCCCTACATTTGCGACAACTGCCTTATTTTCGTACAGCACAAGCGCCACCAGAGTCGTCCCGGTCCCGTGCAGGTCCGGATCCATTCTGGCGTTGTTATACAGCTTGTGATTGGTTTCCAGGATCGCCCTTGAGAGGATCTCTTTTGCATCCTCCGTCTTAAAGGTCGGGATCAGAGAAACCATGGTCTCCACCGTGAATTTGGACGCGTAATCACCGGCGTTGTGTCCGCCCATCCCGTCTGCTACCAGAAACAGATTCGGGAGCGCTCCCACCGGCTGTTCGGAGGTATACACGAAGTCCTGGTTCGACTCACGCATCCGACCGACGTCCGTCAGGTAAAAAGTTTTCACGCTGGATACCTCCTTTCTGCTCATATAGATTAAAGATACCACATTCCGTTCTTGTCTGCAAGCAAACTCGAAATCGGATCCAGCTTGCGAGACACATCATCGAATCGCAGAGGCGCTTTTGCTCGGGGACGCTTGCGTACGTTACTAAGCTCCCAGCTCGCTAGCTCACTGGATCGCTAAGTAACGCGTAGCGTCCACGCTCTGCTCTTTCGATAATGGTCTCACAAGCCGGATCCTCAAAGTAACGCGTAACGTCCACATTCCACACTTTCGATAATGGTCAAACCAGCCGGATCCGTATTACATAAATTTGTAATATTCTTGTTATTGCGTTTCAAATATTTTTATGATATGTTGCATGTGTAACCAAATAATACATCCCCGCTCAGGTTGTCCTGCATAAAGACCAGGCCCGGTCAAACGTACCGTTTCGGACGAAAGGCAAAGAGGTCGGTTTCATGCGGAATAACTGAAAGAAACGGGAGTAAAAAGGAGGTGCACTATGGCTAACACCAATACCAACACAACTCGTAAAACCACTGTTCTTGTGGGCGTCGGCATTCTGACCGCCCTCGTCATCGTACTCCAGACCATCGCAAGCGGCATTCATATCGGACCGTTCAGCATCACACTGGTACTCGCTCCCATCATCATCGGAGCCGCGCTTTATGGCGTTTTTGCCGGTGCCTGGCTCGGCCTCGTATTCGGTATCGTCGTATTGCTGACCGATGCGGGTCTGTTTTTAGCTGTATCCGTTCCGGGAACCATCGTCGTATGCCTTGCGAAAGGAATTCTGGCCGGAGCCGCTGCAGGCGTCGTTTACAAGCTTCTCGCAAAAAAGAACCGGCTCCTCGCCGTGATCATCGCATCGCTGGTCGCCCCGGTCGTCAACACCGGCATCTTCCTTATCGGCTGCCGCCTGTTCTTCTTCGATCTGATCCAGGAATGGGCCGTCGGCTATGAAAGCGCGGTTGCCTTCATGTTCCTCGGGCTTGTCGGCGTTAATTTCCTTGTCGAGACAACTGTGAACCTGGTTCTTTCTTCGGTCATCGTACAGATCCTGCAGATCGCAAGCAAGCAGGTATCCCTCAAGAAGGCATAACAGAACTATTCAATAAGTCTTATATCCCCGGTAAGTATATCTTGCCGGGGATTTTTTCTACCATTCCGGACCTGTCAATCAGCACACCATCGACCCCGCAGAGCTGCTTTCTCCGCTCCGGTCCGCTGCAAGAGAACGTCCACTGGACGTTCGCAGCCGCTTGGGGACGCTTGCGTACGTTATCTTCACCCAACCGTAAACCCGAGCAGGTCGTCTAAGTACCTCTCGCTGATCTCGTAGATGAAAACGTCCGGAAGGGACTGCATGGCTTCGCGGTAGGCATCGGAGGTGCCGCCTCCGGTGCGGCGCAAAAGCGTCGTCTGGGCAAAGCGGTTGGAGAAGTACGGCGCAAGCTGGTCTGCGAAGGAGTCGCGGAAGAACAGGATGTGGCGCGGATCGACCTTATCACCTTCCGCCTTGAGCACGATGCACTCACCGCCGTCATCACTGACGAGCTGCGCCTCCCCGTAATTCGGATCCTTGATGGAGAAGCCCACGTCA
>JAEESA010000316.1 GCA_016286115.1 Lachnospiraceae bacterium | reverse complement strand
GCTCCTTCAGTGTCACGATCAGATCTCTGCTTTCCTTTTGCTTCAGCGAAAAACCCGCAGCCTCAAGGGCCTTTTTATCTTTCTCTGACAGTTCCGTCGTTTCAAAGCTGCTCTTTACGGCATTCAAGGCCGCAAGCTCATGAGAGTACTCCTCAAAGAGAGTCTTTGTTTCTTTCTCTGTGCCCAGGCTGAAAAAGACGATCTCCGCTTCCTGATCCTCCTCTTCCGCCCTCTTCATTTCCCAGACGATCAATGCCTTTGGCTTATACTCCTCCCCCATCACGGCCAGTCCGTGAAAGAAGGGGCGGCTCATATTTTTTCTCACATCCGGCGGGAGAACATCTTCAAATTCCGGGAGATTATTTATTGTGATCCGGACCGTGTCTGAAGAAAGAAGGCCTTCCCGCTCATCCTCTCCCTTGTCATACCCGATATCGGTACTTTGCGATTTTTTCGCCGTTCGTTTTCTTCCCCAGGGAAGCTTATAGCGGATATTATTCAGCAGAAGGATGTGCTCCGTCTCCTTTTTCCACTCCTCCGCTTTTGTTTCATCAATCGCTTCCTTAAGTTCAGGGAGCGCAAGGTCCGATGCGATCGTTTTAACGGCGCAGCATGCCATGCCCCTTTGATCGGGCTTAGTCCCTTCCGGAAGAAGCCTCTCCAGGATGCCGGTCACGTTTTTATTCAACGCGAGCATAACGATATCCCGATACCGCACCGTTCCTTCCGGTGTCGTCATACCCTTCATCATGCCCTTCAGTGCGGCGTAAATGTATTGCGGATCCGCGCTGTCGCTCCCCAGAAGAAGCTCAACGTTCAGATCTTCGCCCTGCTCGCTGCAGAAGATAGCCGCTTTCGGCGCGAATTCCTTATTGTAGACCACCCCGCTGAGATCCTGCAGAAGATGCATGAGATCCGTCTTTTCCAGTACAATGTCCCGGCTGCGGAGATTGTCCATGATCTCCTCAAGCTGGGCCACGAAAAGCTCCTCCATCGCAATGAATTCGGTGCCTTCGGCATCGGCTGCCATTGCTTTTCTGATCGCCGGCGAGGCTAAAAGTTCTTTTACGGAGATCGACACGATCGGGACTTCGGCATTTACGGTGAAGTCCGACGCCTTAAGAAATGCCGTGAAATCGGCCAGTTCGTCCGGATAGTCCGCTTCCAGGTTCCTTATTCCATCCTCAGAGACAAGGACAGCTTCTGCGGCGTGAAGGAGCACAGCGCCCACGCCCTGCCGCCTTGACTCTTCCGGCACATACAAAGAGAGGATCTGTCCGGCGTCCGTTTTTTTCGACACCGTAATGGCAGACCCTCCCTCTGCTTCGATCCGAAGGATTTTATTATTGTCAACTGTTTTGACAAAATCCATTGAACAGCTCCTATAAGCCCATTATATTGATCAATAATATCCTCGCCAGACCATAATACATGACCACGGCGATCAGGTCGTTGATCGTGGTGATCAGCGGGCCGCTGGCAACTGCGGGGTCCACGCCGAGTTTCTTGAAAAACAGCGGAATGGCCGTGCCCGTAAAGCTGGAGATCAGCATGGACAGCATCATGGCGATCCCGATGCAGGAAGCCACTGCAAAGGCAAAGGACGGCACTTGTCCCTTACCGACCATGAGGAAGATCCCGGAGACAAGGAACGCGATCCCTCCGATCAAGAGGCCGTTCACAAAACCGACCCGCACTTCCTTGCCGACCAGCCCCACCTTCTGCTTCACCGTCAGCTGTTCATCGGACAGCACGCGGATCGTCACAGCCAGCGACTGTGTGCCGGCGTTTCCGGACATATCGAGGATCATGGACTGGAAACAGATTATTATAGGTAACGTCGCCACAACGCCTTCAAACTCTCCCACCACGCTGGAGACCAAAAGGCCCAGGAAAAGAAGGATAACAAGCCAGGGGATCCGCTTTTTCATACTTTCCTTCAGCGGCTCCTTCAGATCTTCCTCTGCAAGAAGACCGGCCAGCTTCGCGTAATCTTCACCCATTTCCTCATCCACGACTTCCAGGATGTCCTGTGAGGTGATGACGCCGAGGATCCTCTTGTCCTGATCCAGGACCGGAATGGAATCTTCGGAATAGTCTTTCAGGTCTTCAAACGTCTCATCCACGGTTTCCTTTGCATACACGAACGGGTAGGAGGTCGTGATCAGGCCTTCCAGGTCGTCTTCCTTTCTGGCGCGGATCAGATCCGTCAGGTCCAGGGCGCCGTAAAAGGTACCGTCATCATTCACGGTATAGATCGTGGAGATATTGTCGTTATCCGCTGCCTGCTTCACCAGCGATTTCATGGCCTCTGCGATGGTCAGCCCGCGGTTCATGACCACGAAGTTCGTGGTCATCTTGCTTCCGATCTCTTCATCCGTGTAGGAATTGATCAGCTCGATGTCCTTCCGGGCGTCTTCCTCGAGGAGCTCTTCCAGCTCCTTCCTCTTTTTCTCGTCCAGCTCTTCCAGAACGTCGACAGCATCGTCCGCGTCCATGGATTCAACGATATCGGCGGCTTTTTCCGCATCGATCTCTTCAAGATAGCGGCTGACATCATCCAGATAGGTGAAGATCTCGGAGGTCTCTTCCATACCGATGCTTCGGTACAGCTTCAATCTCTCCGTCTGCGTCAGCAGCGGGAGTGCATCGGCAATGTCGTTTTCATGGTAATCCGACAGCTGTTCCTTCAATTCCTTAAGGGAATCGGAACTTTTTACGATTGCAACGATCTCCTCGGCATATGCCGGTCTTTCAAAATTGCCTTCTTCTTTTGCCGGAGCAGGCTGAGAAACGGTCACATTCTCATCCTTAGATTTATTCTCTTCTGCCATGGAGACCACCTCCTTCCATAAAATCTTGAAGTTCCATACAAAAATACCATAAATTTAATCGTATATCAATCTTGCATGTTGTGAAAAATGAGTCTATAATAGCGGACATCAGTTATTTCATAAAATTTTTTAGAAATATGGTTCACATATGTCTGAAATATATGTGGACATCGGGGGGAGAATTATTTCTATGGAATCTTATTTATCACCGTTATTCACCGGCGAGATCTGGCCTATGTTTTCCAGAAGCCTGAACACAGAGAAATCCAAGGCGGATTACTATTCCGTGATCCGTGATATTTCGCGTTACGCCAAAAAAGACTTTCTTGAGTTAAAGGAAGCGGAGGCCCAGGGATATTTCAACCATCTCCTGATCCTTTCCCAGAACGGCAAGCAAAGTGTCAAAACAGTAAAAGTAAAATTAGCAAGGCTGAAATCCGTATCTAACTTTATATTGCGTCATTCTTACCTTTTTGACCTGCAGCAGACCTATTTGAAGAACCCGTTCCTTCGCATC
>JAEESA010000040.1 GCA_016286115.1 Lachnospiraceae bacterium | reverse complement strand
AACAATGAAACCCGAATTATTCATAGCTCTTTGATAATTTAATAGCAGCCCATTTTTGAGGGAGAACCTCGCACTTGGCTACCAGTTCATTCACATTCGCTAGATTCTCATGCAATTTAGGGCGGACTACCCCCTAATATCTTGGAGAATCTGTTCGGATGTCAAGGTTCGTTTGTGGCTATCTAAATGTATGATGGTCGAAGGCTGTGTATGTTGTCCATGATCTGCCTGTATTCACCTATTGGGTGCTATAGAAAACAAAACGAATCGCAGTAATGTCAATGGTTTGACGGGTGTTGACCGTCATCCTATGAATAATTCAGGTTAAGTGTTTATGAGGATGAACGATGGACAGATATGATTGTTTGTATGAAAAATATAGGTCTCAGATGAGCACGGTCATTTCGGATGGTCTTGCTGCGAGAGAGGAATTTCAAGCACGATTTGCTTCCAAACTGGAAGGGATGCACTTAATAGAGTTAAACAGCTCCAACGCAGGAGAAGGCTTTCTGTATTATGTGCAGTGGACAGATGAAGTCACTCATTGTTATGTGCCGGTGTACGGATACTTTGCCGAGAGCGAAAAGACAATGGTCAAGCTGTTTCAAAAGCTGGCAGATACTGTCGTGAACGGAGGCGTGTGCGACTTTTCAATTCATTTATACAGCGGGGATACTGCATGCATAAGTGCGTTTCACATGATGCAGTTTGGAAATATGTCTGAGAAATGCGTGAAACTACTTGAAAGTAAAGATATTACCGGGGGAATGCTTGATATACGGGTTCTTGAGAAAGAGGAGATTGAGAGACACTGGAAGGAAATCTGGGATGCAACGGAAAACATTGTAAAGCATCTCCGGTGCAGTCCGGTCTTTTATCCGGGCAATGAATTCACGGAAGAAGTATATCATGATTATTATACGAGTGATTCGCTTGAATTGATTGCAGCTTATGATAACGGAAAGCTTGCTGGAATAATAGAATGGAATGCGGAAGACTGTGAAATGGTCGGCAAGGAAGGACAGTCGGCAAATGTGGGAGAGGCCTTTGTATATCCAGCGTATCGCGGAACAGGACTCGCTGAAAAACTTCTCGGGTTTGCTGAGTTGAGAGCCATATCTGAAGGATACCGATATATGTGGGTTGAACACGGCACTGCAAATCCCAATGCCAGGGGGTTTTGGAATAAATACTTCACGACTTACCAATATGAATTGGTTCGAAGAATTGGATGAATAACGAACTTCAGCTTGTCGGTGCGATATGTTCCCCTGTACCGCAGGGGTAGATTTGTTCCCGTGTTGTGTTGACATTCACGGCATCGTCTCGACCCATGTTGAGACAGTTGTTATGCTGTCGCGGGCGTGAGCGAAGCGTGAGAAAAATCGTTTTATTAGAGCCTAAACTCTCCAGAAATTATACTCGGAGCCTGCTTACTTTTGTTTTTATTTTGCCCTCAGTTAGATCAAGGCATTTCAGTATCTGACGCTGCTTCTTTGTCATCGCATACATTGGCATCCATGAGCCATCACGCCTTCGTTGGATCTGATACTTGTTGAGTTCTCCGATTGTCGATGCGGTTGTTGTTGAACTGATAGCATCAAGTACAGGTTTTATGGAGTAGCGATAAGATTCAATGGTTATCAACGCCACGAACGCTATGAACATCTTTCCTTCGTATGTGGCAGCACTGTGTGAGTAGGTCTTTGACAGCCCAAAATGGTTCTTCATCCTTCGGAAGGCTTTTTCATTGCTGTCACGCATGCGGGCTATCGTTATTATGTTTGATGCCGGAAGATCCGTGTTTGACAGGATCACAAAGAAGCCTGCTTTATCCAAACATTGCTGAACATGACGCCTGCTTTCCTTTACGGTAAAAGATCTTCCTGTGTTTGGATCTCTTTCGGATTTTTCGATCTGTAGCCAGGGCGAAAATGTTTCCTGAAGCTTTTTTGAAAATCTTTTGCGGCTTAGGGCTGCCTTTATCATTAACTGCACTTTTGTATGTATTGTGGCTCGTTCATCTTCAGCCCGCTTTGAATCATAGTAGATGTAGCAGTTATACGTGCCTCCGCAGACTTCCAAGTTCCGGATACGCTTACCGTATATGTTTTCTCCGCTGATATAATACTTTTCGCGGTCCTTTATCTCTGCGGAATAGTCCTTAAAGAGCTGCCTCACCATCTGCAGCGTTTCGGGACACATGATGGCAAAGTTGTATTCCTCCATGGAATCAAGAGCTTTTTTTGAAAAATATCCCCTGTCCATCATAAGAAACAGTTTTCTGAAACCGAGATCCTTCACTTTTTCCATGGTGAATGGGGTTTCTGTTTTATCAAGGATCGAACCGTAAAAGTGTTCATAGTACAGCGGAATACCGGTCATTTCATCCACAAACATCGCTGTGTTGATATCCGGCAGGTTTTCCTTTACCTTGGGATGTCCGTACTCGGCAAGTTCTATTCCGCGGGAATTCGTGTTCTGGTTCGTAGAGTCAAATCCAACCAGTGTAACACCGGTATCAGGAAACACCTCATGATAGGTCTCTCTGAACCTATACATGAAATCCGGTATGGATTCCGGTTCGCCGGAAATGTACTCATACAATCTGCTCATTTCACTTGAGTACAGGGGCGAATCCAAGCCGCAGTAATTGTGGAAGCACCAGTAAGGCATATCCTGTGCGACGGAATTCTCGGCTATTATACTGTGGAGAGCAGCCGCAAATATGTCCCGCCAGTGATCAGGAAATGTCTTTTTTAGCGCGGGTATACAGCCAATGTAATCAGCAGCTTCATACATTGCGGCATAGGCACCATAGCTCAGAGTTTTTGAAAAGGGACTGGGTTCCGCTAAAACAGCCCTTGCATCTTCCTGCGGTGGGTTCGCAGCGTCAAAGATCGCAAAGTAATTTTTGTTTGGGAACATCATTCCTTCATGGTCAGGATCGATACGGCCTATGGAAACACGACCATCTATTGTCTGCTTCCTTTCGTTATCCCATTTGCCGTCGTCCTCCCAGTAGACATAGCCCGTTTTTAACGTATGAAGATGTCCCGTTGTTGGCAATGGAACCGGTTCACTTTTTCCTGCGTACATTCTCAGCCCCTCCGAGTATAATTATACTCGTTCGCGGGTGGGGACGCAAGCAAAAATCATGAGAATATACAGATTTTTCAAGGGGTACGGCACTACTGGTATATTCCGAGTATAATTTTTGGAGAGTTTAGGTTAGAGTTGATGATAATGTAAAAATGAAAGCAAAGAGAGCCTGTGCGGCAATGGGAATGAATATGACGACAACATAAGTGAGCTCAAACGTCGAGCCGGAGATGCAAATTCAGGACGGAATATGCATGAACATGAGCTGGTAGAGGCAGATTGATGCGAAAAAGCTGGCATGATAAAGCCTGGGAAGATTATCTTGAATGGCAAACGCGGGATAAAAAGACACTTAAAAAAAAGAGGTCTGAAATCCGGTAGAATCAAGGGTTTCAGACCTTTTTTCATGCCTGCTTGCACATGGCGCTTTATGCATTATATGGCAGCAAATCACCTCCAAACGCATTAATTTGTGAATGAAAAGGGTTAAAAAATGGTGTAAAAACAGCGGTAGTAAAAATATTCCAACACACTTTCAAGTGAATAACGTATAATACAGGGAGGAGAAAAACAGTTACGTCTCCTCACTGCTTCAGACGGATTATTCGGGACAAGCCGGATTACTATGGAGGAATACGAAGATGAGTGAACAGGAATTCCAGATCGAAAAAGAAACGATGGAGATCAATACCATCATTACCACCAATCAGGCACCGGTTTTTCGGGATAGGATCAAGGAAGAGCAATCACTGGAAACCATGGTTCCCATGAAGGAGGACAGGATGCTGTCCAAACGAACCGCAGACGGGTTCAAACTTCGCAGTGACTACAGGTCGGTTTCTTTGATCGATATCCGTAACGCAATGGATCAAGGTGATTATACGTTGGTGGGAAGGACTTTCCGCGGAAAACGTACCAGAACCAAAAAGGAGAATAAACACTCCAAGGATTACATGGCGCCCCTCATTGACAGTATAGACGAGCTGGAACGGCTCCAGTTGAAAAAGATATCTCCGGACAAAGTGGACGAGGAGATTGAGAATATGCAGAATCTTTATCTGCAGATTTTTGAGAAGGCCTTTCAATATTGCCAAAACCGTCATTCTTCGTTTAAGGAAGGAAAGGCAAGGAAAGATATGGTGATGCTGATCCGTGATCAGGCCAACGAGGAGCGCATGAAGCTTGCGAACAACGCAAGAGCTATTGCAGACATGGTAAAAAGTGACCAATCGAAGACCTTTACCTATGCTGACGTGGTGAGGACGATCCGGACGCGTACTCTCCGCGTCGGCGAAGGCGGGGTGGAAAGCATCACCACCGGTGGAAAGGGAACCTCTGACCTTTATGTGGTGAATATGAAGGATGGAGACGCACTTTATATCCGGGCATCGGAGAACCTGAAGGATGATAAAGCGGGTTGTTCTGCCTTCATGGAGGATACCGTCCGCGAAAATAAGGAGTATCAGGAGAAGCTGGCAAATCAATTAAATGATCATGATCTGGAAGAAAAGGAACGCCTTTCGATCGAAAAAGAACTTGCCTCAGCCAAGGAGGATCTGGTACTTCAGGAAAAGATGCTTCGGGATCTTAAACTGGTTAAACCCCAAAACGAGAGAGCCGTTGAAATAGGCATGATAAAGCTTTTCTTTAGCGCAGCGACGGATACGGTTGACGTATTTAAGGAATGGTTGGAAAAGGATGATGTCTTTAAAACCGGTAACGGAGAGATTGCAAGATATTTGGAGGAGGCGAAGAAGGAGGAAGCCTGGCTAACCTATAGAGAAAAAGCAAAGCCTTTGTTGAAGAAAACGATGTATTTTGAAGATGAGTTGAAACGTAATCCGAGGCTAAAACTGTCGAAAGAGGCGGAGAAAGTCTACAAGGAGCTTAACGAACTGAAGAAGGAATTTGCGCAGAAGGACACGAAGATCGCACGGCTCAGACGCGCCTTAAAAGCTACCGGAAAGCATATCAATCAAAGGGATTTTGCGCGTAATGTGGCAAGGATACCGAACGGGGCAAACGTGTCCAAACGGAATGTAGCGGCTTCCATTCTGGCCCGGGCGCTTGGGATCCGTGATCTTGTGGCGGAATCGGAAATGGTGGAGCTGGAGATCGACGGGAAGAAGATCAAAGGAACTCTCATGGAAAAAGCACCGGGAGATGATCTCATGAAGGAGGTTGACCGTTTGTGGGGTACAAGACCGGTCGTGTATAGTGCTAAGGTTATTCGAGATCTCAATATCCTTCATCTTTTCGATATTTTATGCGGACAGATCGACCGGAAAACGGACAACTATATGAGCGTGCTTCAATCCATCAAATATAATCAGGTGGTCACGTCCATTAAGGCCATTGACAACGACATGTCCTTCGGCACTTTAAGCTATGATGAAATCGTGAGTAAAAGCACGAAAGGAAAAGCGAACTATTATCAGCAGCTTCCGGCGATTACGAATAAAAGGGGCAACCTCCTCGTGGATGCACTGGACAAAGAATTCTGTGACAAGCTGAAGAATTTTTCGCCGGCGTATGTTGATTTTTTGCTGATGGGGATTTTGTCCAGAGAGGAGCGGCACTATATCAAGCTCCGGCTTCAAAGTCTTCAGATGATCATCATGAAGACTTATGCGAACAAAAAAACACGAAAGGTTTTTAAGAACGGCGATAAGGCTTGGGCAGCTTATAAGCGTGAGGCCGACATGTATGGATTCCCGGAAAATTCATACTACCTTGCGGAATGCCAGGATAAAAACAGGAAACCCGTAAACCCGGATGACATTAAACATAGTGACAGTGTGGGATCCGACGGGTCTAAATCGGAAGAGTCTGAAGAGGAGTGAGTATGAGTGTTCTTATTATCACAAAGGAAGCAGCAGAAGATCTGGAGATTGTCTTAAGCCCCGAGGCGGCAGCGAAGGTGGACATGGATAATATTCTCACCCTCGGCTATTTTACAAAAGAGAACTTGTGCACCGGCTGCATCCAATTTGCAGGAGCAAAAGAGCGGGAAAAGAAAATCGGGTATCTTTTGTATCTGTTTGTGCTGCCGGAATACAGGAAAACCGGGATCGCGGCAAAGCTTCTTGAAGAAATGGAAAAAACCTTTCTGGAAAACAAGGTGGAAATCATAAGATTCCTCCTCCCCGATGATTCCCTTGCGGGAAGATATCTCGAGGATTACGGTTTTGTCTGTCATACGGATACAAAAAAGGCCTTTCTCGATCTGACATGGATCGACGAAGATGATCCGACGTTTTCCGAACAGGCAAGGCAAGTAAAACCGCTCTCAGTTAGCGATGTGACTGAGATAAAGAATATTATAATAAAATCAAAAGGGGTCAGCACAAAGGAACTTATTGGCAGCGACCTTGAGATCAGCGGCCTCAGTACCTTTAAGGACGAAGCAGGCGGTATAGTTCTGGCCGGAGCAAAATTCAATCAGCCGGTACTGTATTCCTTTGGCTCTTTCGGGCCGGATCCGGATCGGTCGCTTTTTGCCCCGGTTTGTTTTTCGCTTCAAAATATCAAAAAAATTTTCCCTTTCGCAGAAGCACTGTTACTCTCAGATGAACGGATAATCAGATGGTTTACGAAATGCATGGGAGGACTGATCCGAATCACCCCCGCCGTTTCGGGAGAGCTGACGATATCGGCTTCAGAAGACGCAGGGGAAATAGAGGACGAATGATAACATTATTATTATTCCCTTGAAGCCTTCATTGCGAGCTTGTTTTCATACATCGCATGGTCGGCGCGCCGGAATACGCTGTCCAGCCCGTCGTCCTGCGCGGGATCGTAAAAGGCGGCCCCGATCGATGCCGATACTTTTTCCCAGGGCTGAAGCGTTTCGTCTGCCTGCATCGCTTTCATCTCGTTTTGGAGGCGTTCGTTTAATTGATCATAATCGTCGTAATTGCTGCCGCGCAGGATGATGACGAACTCATCTCCACCGATCCTGAAAACAGGAGAGTGATCAAAGGTCACACAGACCATCCTGCAAAGCTTCTGGATCGCCAGATTCCCTTTTTCATGGCCGTAGGTGTCATTTAATTTCTTCAGATAATTCAGGTCCACCATGGCAAGGCCGATCTTGGTCTCGCCTTCCCGCAACAGGGCTTCCATCCGCTTCATCTCGTGATCATAAGCGGTTTTATTACGGATCCCCGTCAGCGCGTCGCGGTTCGCGAGCTCCTGCATATTGGCAGCCTTTTTCTCTGCACTCACCACATCGGTAACATATTCCCGCATGTATTCCGTCATCTTGACGACCGCCTCCGAAAGAGCCTCTACTTCGTTGTCCGTATGGATCTCCGGGGCTTCGAAATGGAGCGCTTTCACATCGCGCTGTCCCTGGCTGTGGTCCACAAAATTCTCCGCGCTCTGCTCAAGTGCTTCGATCGGTTTGGTGATGTTTTTCCTGGACCATAAAAGGAAAAGGATAATGAAGGCGAAACCGGACAGAGTAATGACCAGGACGTTGACAAAAGTGTGCTGCAGGATCTGGGTTTTTAAGAACGTCATGTCGATATCGATTGCCAATACGGCAACGGCGTTCCCGTCCGAATCCCGGATCGGGACCGCGCCGGTATAGTCGATCCCCCATTCCGTTTTTTCTTCGAAATAGGTGATGCTGTCGTCTCCATTCATTACTTCAAAGAACAGCGAGACGGTTTCCAGGTCAAATTCATCTTCGGAGATCCATCCGAGATAGAGATTTCCCTCTGTGTCAATATAGCGGTCGTAGTAACGCTCCGCGGAAAATACGCTCATTACATTTCCGGTCTCTTCCGTATTCAGGGGAAGGATCGCATACAGATAGTGGATATCCTCGATATGATCCATGAGGTTGTCCATGTAGAGCAGGGACTCTTTATACGTTTCGCTTTCCTCACCGGTCTCAATGCATTCCTTCAGATCGTCGCCGTCGATCTGCGACAGGCTTAGATCCAGAAGATCTTCGATATAGTCCTGATAATCATCATAGACATAATCCCGAATTATTCATAGCTCTTTGATAATTTAATAGCAGCCCATTTTTGAGGGAGAACCTCGCACTTGGCTACCAGTTCATTCACATTCGCTAGATTCTCATGCCATTTAGGGCGGACTACCCCCTAATATCTTGGAGAATCTGTTCGGATGTCAAGGTTCGTTTGTGGCTATCTAAATGTATGATGGTCGAAGGCTGTGTATGTTGTCCATGATCTGCCTGTATTCGCTTTGATATGCACAACTGCTACACAATCGATAGAGCAGTTTCCTTCCATGCCGGACGATTCTGGACGCGATCTTTATCAAGTTTATACGGATCGTTTCCATCCGGGCTTCTCGAAGATGCCTGGGAAATACCAGCCGCCGCATGGCATTGACGATGTTGTAAACCAGTGCGTGTATGCGGAGGCGGTTATCGTTTATCACCATGGTTTTGCTGCTCAACGCCGCGAAATCAAAGTCGTTTTTACATTCCTTGATGAAGTTCTCCATCTGCCCGCGCCCGCAGTAGAACGCTATGACAAGCTCGGGACAGGCGTACATATTTGTGACGACGAAGGTAAAGCGGTGCTCCATGCTTTCAGCAGGTTTTTCGATCTTGCAGACAACCCGGCGGGCTTTCGACCATGTTCCAGCCTGATATGTAAATTCTCCGTAAACCACGGCATAGGAAACCACATCTTCCTGTGTGGCTTTGCTTAGTTTTTCATCAAGCGCTTCGGAAAGTTTGTATAAAACGGCATTCGCTTTCAGCCGGAAGGCATACTGCGCGTTAAACTGTTCGCATTGTTCGTAGAGCTCCGGTGCGGCGTAACCACTGTCACCGCGGACGAAGAGATTTGTGTATGGATAATCACTGGCAAACTCTTCAAAGACCGGCTTCATAAATTCGGTTACGTCCGTGCTGCAATACTGGGTTCCTTTGCGGAGCTGCAAGCGGATCAGATCACCATTAAGACCGTTGAAGCACATCTGCGGATGGTAGCCGGTATCGCCATAGTGAAAGTTCCAAGCGGCTCCTTCCTGCTCTCCGTAAGTATTGAGCAGCGTGGTATCAAGATCGAAGAGCATACTGTTTGGCCGCCCCTCGATTGAGTAGATCACCTTGCGGAGCTTACGCATGATTACGTTGAACTGCTCCACGGTTTCCTCATCCAAACGGTTGAAGAATCTGGACATCGTAGGCTGGGATGCCAGTTTATCCTTCTCAAGACACGCCGTGAATACCGGTTCGTTCCTGAGATTGTCCGCACGGTCGTCCTCGAAATAACCGGCGAAAATCTGGTACATGGTCTGCAGAAGGTTCTCAATATCCGAATGTTTGCGGAAAGCCGCTTTGTCAGTGGTGGAAAAACATTCCCTTAAAATATCCGTAAAGCCGATCTGATTAAGAAATTCCTTCATCAGGAAAAGCCCGGAATCAGAAGAAAGTTCGCCACCAGAGAAATCAATTTCAATTTTTGGGTTGCTATTCAGTTTTAAGGTGTTTACAATATCCATAAAAGACCCCTTTCTTTCTGGCTTTTTGGTTTGATCACCTTAATTTTACCAGAGTTAGAGGTCTTTTTCTATGCACCTATTGGGTGCGATAGAAAACAAAACGAATCGCAGTAATGTCAATGGTTTGACGGGTGTTGACCGTCATCCTATGAATAATTCAGGTAAAATCAAGTTTTCTGCATAACCGTCTTAACTTCTGCTCATAACTTTCCTTGTTGATCCATGCCCCATCAGCACAACAGAAGATAAATTCCGAATGAATACCGTCTATATCCTGTTGTTCTCTGATTTCATTCAACAAAGTCTGAAGTTCATCATAAACGGGAAAATATCTTCCTCCCCGTGGGTGTCGGCGCTCGTTTTTGGTGAATGGAAGTTCTTCCAATAGTCGGGAATCGCCTTCACGCCTAATAATTCGCTGTTGTGTGTGGATATGGATACCCATGTCGGAAAGGTCAGACCACCGCAATGTCGGTATCTCTCCTGCCCGCACTCCTGTCAGAATTGAAAAAAGGATCGCATACAAGTATGGGTCGTAACCTTCCGTTTTTAGTCTGGCACGCGCTTCCGTCTGGATCTGTGCTATTTCATCCATGGTGAAAATCTTCTCATCTGCTGTTTTTTCCTTTTGCGTGCAATTCTGAAAGTAATCTTCAAGGTCTAGTTGCACAGGGTCAGAAGATATGATTTTTTCATGCAAAATAGCGTGTTGGAATATGCGTCCGAGTACCTGCTTTGTGTCGCGGAGTGCTCGTTCTGTCAGTTGCAGTTCTTTCGTCCGACGGTTAAAATACTCTGCTATTTCATCCGCTGTTATTGACGTTATAAGCCTGTTATAGAAGGTTTTTTCAAAGAAACGATAAAATACCTGTCTGTCACGATTGAGAGTGCCTATAGCCCTGTTCTGGACGGTTCTGCGGTATTCTTCCGACCGTTCAAAGACTTGTAGAACGGTGTAGGATGCGGTTTCGCTTTCCTTATAATAGCAGTACAGATAATCAATCAAATCAGATCTGTTCTTCCTTGTTACCCCCTTTCTCGGTGTACCGATATACGTTTTCCAGCAATTTCTGGTTTCCAACTTGAAAATTTCGGCTTTATGATGTGCCTTTACATAGGTTTCTTTTATCATACGCTCCATTTCAAGCCGTTCAGCACTTCCAAGAAGAAGTATATCAGACCGATAATCAGAAAGAAAGAAACTATCGGTTGAAATATTCAGTTTTTCCATAAGTTTCCTCCTTTCCCGCTTTTTTCCTTATCCTTGAGTCTGTCCGACGTATGAGTGCGAACAGACAGGAATCAATGAAAAATCATCATTTGATGAGGTCGTCGTCAAGTTCCTCTTGCATTTCATCAATGTTTTCAGCAATTTTGATTTCGTTAATCGCCTTCTTTGCGGAGATTTTCGTCTCTTTTTGCATTTCGGCCCAAGTTTGCTCAAAAATTTGCTGTCCTGTCTCTTCGGGAATAGGAATGTGAAAGATTTTTTTCAAGTTCCTCACCAACAGTTTTGCAAAATGCTGAAAAATGTTTTTGTACTTTGTTTCCACTGCTTCAGCGATAGAGTCCGCACGCTTGTCAAGTTCTTCTTCCTTTTTTTCCTTGTATTTTGTGATGGTATTTTTGACTATGATGGTTTGTTCTTCCAGCGTTTCCAATTCGTTTTCTTTTTCTGTTTTATCGTGGTTCAGTTCGGCGATATCTGATTTCAGCCCAATATCCCGAACAAATTATACACAGGTTTTCGATGGAGGCAGGCATGTCGTCGTTTGTTAATTACACCAATCCAAATGGCACTGTTTACGTATACGAAAACGTGTCCTATTGGGACAAGGAAAGCAAATCATCCAAACAAAAGCGTAAATGTGTTGGTCACATTGATCCGACAACCGGCAAGGTGGTTCCCAACAGGAAAAAGGGAGACGCCGCTAAAGCACGTGCCACGAAACAGGATCCAGCCGCCTGTGTTGTTCTCACTTCAGGCGTAACCAGATTGCTTGACAAGGCCGTTAATGATATTGGGCTCCATAAAGTGCTGGCATCGGTGTTTCCTGATGATTTCTCAAGGATCCTTACCTGCGCGTACTACCTCGTAAGTGAGGGTGGCGCCCTGTGCCATACAGAAAAATGGAAGAACTCCAACATTGTTCCATTTACTGACTCTCTGGCCAGCCAGAGGATAAGCGAGCTTCTTGTAAGGATAACACCTACCTTACAGCAGGAATTCTTCCGCAAATGGATCGCCGGTAACAAGCAGGATGAATACTATGCTATGGATATCACCAGTGTCTCATCGTACAGCGAGCTGATAGAGTTTGTCCGCTGGGGATATAATCGAGACGGTGATGATCTTCCCCAGATAAACCTGTTGATGATCACCGGGGAGAAAAGCCATATGCCTCTCTACTACAGGATCATCCCTGGCAGCATCAAGGATGTGCGAAGCCTGACAGAAAGTCTTAAAAACATGTCCTACATTGAAGCAGGGTTACTGCACTATGTGATGGACAAAGGCTTTTACAGTGAGCCGAATGTGGATGCACTCTATGCCGCACATAAAAGGTTTATGATAGGCATACCGTTCACGGCTGGATTTGCAACAGATCTTGTCGAAAAATACCGTGATACGATACGCTCCCACAGCAATTACTGTATAGTCGGCACGGACGACCTGTATGCAGTAACCGAACTCATGGACTGGGATGGACACCGCTTCTATGCCCATGTTTATTATGACAGCTATAAGGCGGCAGTAGATGAGAAGAAATTCGACCACACTCTGCACTGCTGTTATGAAGAACTGTTATCAGGGAAGCGCATAAAAGAGCATTCCAGTTATTACGACCAGTTCTTTTTTGTCAAGGAAACACCCGTCCGTGGCATCAAGGTCACCTTTGATGAAGATGCCATAGCTGAATACAAGAAGAACAGGGTTGGCTGGTTCGTCCTGGCGGGCAATGACATAAAGGACAAAGTCAAGGCTCTTGAGGTATACAGGGCAAAGGATGCAGTCGAGAAGTGCTTCGACGATATGAAGAACGATCTCGATATGAAGCGAATCCGTATGCATACCAAGGAAACCATGGACGGCCGGGTTTTTATTCAGTTTATATCGCTTCTGATCACCACAAGGTTAAAACAGGTAATGGGAGAAGCTGGGTGGTTCAAAGACTACGACCTCCAGGAAATCATCAATGAGATGAAGAGTATGCGTAAGGTTACAGTCAAAGGAACCCGTCAACAGTATTCAACCGAGCCGACACCGCTGCAGCGGAAGATAATAGATTTATACGGCTTATAAGTTAATGACCTGTGTATAATTTGGTCGGGATTTTAGGTTTCAGGTTTTTTATCTGTTTATCTGCTTCTTCAATCTCTAGATTTTTTTGTGTGATTTCTTTTTCTACTGCGTTTTTTTGCTCATGAAGGCCCTCAACTTCGGCTTTTGTTCTTTGTATATCCTGTTGCATCGCTTCAACTTCTTGTTTTACTGCTCCCGCTGGTGAACGATATTTATCGGCAGGTTCATGTTTGCGGCCCTTTACTGTTTTTTTGAGTTCGTATTCTTTCAGATGCACATTTTTCTTTATCTGTTCTTTTATGTATGCGTTCATTTCCGCATACATACGTTCCATCTGAAAATCATCATTTCGATTTTTGCTCCGTTCAATTCCATCATTTGCGATCGCGTGACCAAAGCCTACGCGTTCCTGCAAGCCATTTCCGAATTTTTCACCAATGGGTACTGATACGATATGTAGATGTGGAGTCCCGTTAGGCTCATCAAAATGAATAGTTGCTTCAATAATTTCCAAATGGGGGAATTTTTCCTTGAAGTGTTTGAGGATTTTTTTGTAAATTGGAATGAAAATTTCATCTCTCATTTTTGCTTTTATTTCTTCTGTTCCTTCATAGTAGTATGCGCCCAAACTCTTTTTTGGCGCCCCGTTTTCATCTAGCAGGATTTCATTTTTTTTCGTTCTTTCATTCCATACCTGTTGATAATGTTCCCCGACTTGAACGACCCATTCATGTGCCAAGTCCAAAGGCTTGCCTTTGAACTTATTATTTTCGTTATGCCATGAAACGTAATCACCGTACTTTATAGATATTTTTCGACAAGGTTTTTGCTTCGCATCATACGCATCTATTGCAGATTGCATCCTTCTGTTTATCCACGACTCTACCGACTCGTGGACTATTTTTTTGTTCCCTTTTTTATCTGTTTTTTCTATCTCGCGCAAATTGCATTCCAGCACTTTATTATCTTCTGATAACTTGCTGTCGATGTTTTGTGGCAGTTCATTTCCTTCTCTCATATCATGCCGAATCGCTACTGCACCTCTGCTTATACTTCCGCTAATTTCCATCGTTGATTTCTCCTTCCTTTTATCCTCTGGGTCTGTCAGAGTGGCTCAAAGCCAACTCTGAACGTCTCTATCCTCAATTTTCGCTTCGCTCAATTTCGGCTAGAGCCATTCAGAGTTGGTCTTTTCGCAGTGGGAATATCCCCCCGGCCCCCCTAATAATCGTCCGTCAAGATAGCCTTACCCTTGCTGTCCGTCCTGTTGTGTCTGCTGGTTCTGTCCGTCCTGTTGCGCTTGCTGGTTCTGTCCGTCCTGTTGCGCCTGCTGGTTTTGCCCGCTACGTTCCTGCTGTGCCTTCATCCAATTAGGAAAGTAATCCATGATAGGTTTTGATTTCAGATAGTCAATGAGTGTACGTACATCAACGTGATAAATTTCATTCGCCACCTCTTTCAGGTTCTTTACAAGAACTACATTTTCAGGCGGTATTTTTGTCCTGACATCTTTTTCAATAAGTCCGTACTTCTCAATAGCCAGTTGCTTTCCTGTGGTAGGAAATCTGTCCATCAGCATTTGGAGTTTTGGTATGCCTCGCTCACGCGCCTTCTTCTTTGCTGAGAGCCGACGAAGCAGTTCCTCTTCCTCTTCTGTCATGTCGTCCACCTTTCTTTCCACCGTTGGTTCCTGTGTTTTGCCTACTGCTTTTTTACCCATAGTTTTTCTCCTTTCTATGTGTTATAATTAAAATTTATTCTTATCTATAATTCCTTAAAGTGTAATGAAAGTAAGTTTAGGAATTTTTATAGTCTATGGTTCGTTGGATAAAATGCTTGCTATATTGCATGGTCATGGTCTTTTGTCGTATCGTTAAATACATCGCTGTCGGACAAAAGCCTATGTCAAATCCTGTCATTTTTATGCTCCTCGATCGTGAATATTTCCCTATAAGAAGAATTCCATAATACGTTAAGGATTCTGATCGGGAATTTTTGAATCGAAAGTTGCGAGTGATTTTTCACGCAAAAAACCACCCGAAGATAGATGGTTATGCTATAATAGGAAAAACGTGTGCGGATGTGACAGCCCCTTTTCATTTTTCTGCTCAAAGAAAGGACGAAAGCAAATGAAGAAGAGAATGATTTCAACTGTAATCGCAAGTGTTTTGGCAATGGTTCTCGCAATGCCTGTTGTAACCTTTGCTAACACCACAACTGAAAATGAAGTATCAGTAACCGACAACTTCGACATTGACAGAGCGATTGAACTTGCGTCTGATATGTCCGATGAAGAGTTTGCGGAATATGTAGCCACTACTCCGAACCCGTTACACGAACTGCTGAAAAGCGAAGGTTCTGATGTGGAAGTGATGAATGCGAATGCAAGATATGCGAATAAGAATGGTCTTGTAGCGACAGGTCTTACCGAAGATGAAGAATTTGCAAAAAGAACAGGCAACTTAGAAGGACCGAACGCCTTACACATTTGGATGGACGACAACTACAATATTACGAAGATGACATTTTACGGCGAAGAAGTGAGTTGTCAGGCATGGGATCAGACAAGAGAAGAAAGACCGAATGTAGATGTTGTGTATAGGTATTCGATTAAGCCTGCTGAATACGGTGTAAGATATTCCTTGAAAGATGACCCCAAAAGATATTATTCCGCAACACCGCCCGAAAATATCGAAAATGGAAATCTATTCTACATTGAGATTACTGGTGGTAACACAACAATGTTCGGTGCTGGTTACAATGTAACATATTACCCTCTTGGACAACTTAGTATCAACGAAGAACAGGCAGATGGCACATATTATTATACTTATGGTCCTAGCGATCCGAAATTTGTAGACCTCATTTGGTCTTCCTATAACGATTACTATAACTACCGCACAACTCCCGACTACGATCCTTCCGAAGATGAAACCCTGACCGATGAATACAAGTATGGTGTAATCAGAGGAACTGCTGATACAGTAATCGAAAAGGGCGAAACCACGAATAAGAGCACCACTACCCTTGTGGTAAATATCTTCGGGGCAGACAGAACCTTAAACTTCGACATAAACTACAACAACTACGCCTACTACACGGGCAAAGAAAAGAATAGTGCCGATGACCTCGGAATCAAGGACAACCTCGGTGATGTTAAAAATGCAGAGGTAGGAACACTCCGCAAACAGTTAGGAGATATGTATAACAACTTTAACCCTGCACAATACTTCCGATTAGATGTAGAGTATGTAGTATCTGGAACAAATGCAGGACAGGCAAAATTCATTCCTCGGTTAGTATTCAATGATGATGGTACAGGAAGTCCTGAATTAGTAAAAGAGTACAACATGATAAGGGCAATCGTAAAAGAGATGAATAGGGCGATGGAACACCGTACCTACGAATACACGATAAAGCCTATCGACATAAGTGACAATGGAATGGAAGTAACCGTAAAGGCGAAGAAAAAGGGTGGGAAGTACGTAGTAAGTGGCAAGAAGTTAAAGAAAGTGCAGTATGTAGCAGTTACGACCCCTGAAGGAAATACCATTCAGTTTAACAAAGACCAGTTTAAGATTAAGGTCAAGAAACAGAGCAAAAAGGCTGTGAAGTTGGTGGTAACAGGGAAAGGTGGAAATGTCACGGGGCAGGTGAAGATCAAGATTAAGTAAAACCGAAGGGTGAACCAAGTATAAAAACGTGTGCAGATGAATAATTCTATTTTGAGTGCTTGAGTGAGTGACTGGGCTCGATGGAAGTGCTGAAACGCTTGATTTTCCTTTCTTTTTTTGTTGACGGGAAAATTCGAGCCCCGTCTATCGCTTACACGAAAAAGGGGCTGTCGCTTTAGTTGATCCGATCAACTGAGCGAAGCCCCTTTTTTATGCCATAAATAAAGGTT
>JAEESA010000315.1 GCA_016286115.1 Lachnospiraceae bacterium | reverse complement strand
TCAGGCAAACCGCTGTTTTTGCTGTCACGAATACGGGATTGGTCCGTGCCATTGCGCTGTAATCAGATTCAGTGTTCATAAGAGAATACACCTGCTAATATATACAAAACAAAGTTGCCAAAATTGACATGGAAGCTAATCTATATTGCCAAAAGAGTCTAGGAATTCTGCTCGCGCGCGGCGACGATATCTAAAAGGTAGCAGGGGGTAAAGAACTTGTCCATAAACTGGTAGTAGCCGACCAAGGGGAGGACAGCCTTGTACTGGTCAGCCAGCAGACCCTGTTCGATACGCATGTTACCCGGTCCGGCGATGACCATGACGTTCTGGTCGTCGGCCGAGTATGCCTTCCATTCGACCTTGTCTGTCGACGGGTTGCCGCAGCGTGCGAAATTAATCCACATCTGTTGAACGGCCGTGAAAATCTCATCAGAGATGTTCGTGCCGTTGAAGGGGCAGCTCGTCCCGACGCCGCGAAGGTTGAACACGAATATGAGCTCCACGGAATGTGCTGCTCCAACCTCCGCATTGCTGCCCGGATACGACCAATAGTAGCAGAACGTCTTGTTGAAGGCACTCTGCGTGTCAAGCTGTTGGAGCATGGGGACTCTGAACATGAGATCATTTATGAACTCCGTCTCAATCAGTCCCGGTTCCTGGGACCTGCAGACCCGCCAGAATTCCTCGTAATACTTCTTGTCCTCTTCCTTTAGGCAGTGGGCTGCGTCGCCCACGGCTCGCCGGGCAAATATCTTTTGCTCTTCCATGGTCAGACACGGGCCCTCGCCCATGAACAGCCTGGCCTCGTCGGCCGTGCTGCCTGCCATGATAGATATGTGCTTTGCATAGCCTTTCCGGTACAGCTCGATGGGCGCTTCGGGAAGCACCTCAGTTCCGTAGTAGGGACAGGACGTGAAATTACCGACCGCTCCGACATACGCCGCCTGGAGTTCCTCTTCAGTCAGCTCCATGATGTCATCCATGGTCTTGCAGCCGGTGTACTCGAGCAGCGCCTTCGTCTTGCCCTGCGCGGCTTCACAGTCGACCGGGAAGGCCAGACCGGCCGAGCCGCTCTGGGCGATGACCTTCTGGAAATACCGGTTCGCTTCCTTCATGACCGGCAGGATGGAGACCGAGCCGCCGCCGGCGCTTTGCCCGAAGATGGTCACGTTGTCGGGGTCGCCGCCGAACGCGGCGATGTTCTCGTGCACCCACCTGAGCGCCATGGCCTGGTCGAGCAGGCCGTTGCAGGGTGCTGTCTTGAAGTTTTCGCCGCCGGGCACCGAGGAGAAGTCCATGAAGCCGTACATATTCAGGCGGTAGTTGATGTTCACCATGATAATGTCGCTGTGCGCCTGGACGAGGTTGGCTCCGCTGTAGCAGGCCTGGCAGCCCGAGCCGTCGACGTAGGCCCCGCCGTGGATCCATACCATCACCGGCTTCTTCTCGGTCTTGTCGTCGGTGTTGACCCAGATGTTCAGGTTGAGGCAGTCTTCCGAGGCCAGCGTCTGAATGTAATCACCACCCTCGCTTTGGCCGTAACATCTCTTTCCGTAGTACCTGGCCTCGAAGACCCGGTCGCTTTCATCCACGTATTCCGGAGCCTTGAAGCGGCGCACGCCCACGGGCGGCTTCGCGAAGGGGATGCCCAGCCACGACGCGACCCCGTTCTCCTCGGTACCGACGAAGGTGCCGTTCACGCACTTCACGGCATGAGCCTTGTCGTAGTCTCCCGTGATTTCGCTGTTCAGGCATTCGTGATCGTAAGGCGCGTATAAGAACAGATCCTTGAATTCCCTTTTCATGTTTTTGTTTTGAACTCCTTTCACATCAATAATTCTCTTCCTTGAAAAAGTCGAGGAGAAGATTCCCCATGATTTCGCTTCCGTCAATGTAACTGCCGTGATCTTCTCCTGGGATAATCTCAAGTCTTGACTGAGGAAGTTTTGAGATGATCGTGTCTGTCTCAGAACGAAGGATCAGATCATTCTCACCGACAGTTACCAGAACAGGAATCGAAATTTCTTTCAAAGACTCAGGATCTATATTCGGTTCAGTCAGCATTAGAGTAACAAGAGGATCCGGATCTGTTTCATTCAGCTCGGTAAACTCTTCTATGAAAGACGGAACAATTCCGGCAGGGGACAGATTTGTTCCGCTTACAGCCATAAGACCAAGTGCATCCGGATGATTGATCTGCAGAAGAAGTCCTATGATACCTCCGTCACTGTGACCATAGTAGGCGGGCTTATCAAGATCCAGTGCCTGAATGAACTGATACATGTCCTCAGCCATATCGGCATAATGATACTCAGTGAGCGGTGGATTCGCGCCGTGGCCTCTGGAGTCAGGAGCGTATACTTTATACCCGGCTTCACTAAGCTGCTTGATTTCCGTGTCAAAGAGATCGTGAGTTTCCCCATTTCCATGTACCAGTACTACAGGTTTGCCTTCTCCGACAACAGCATAGTGCAAACTAACCCCGTTCACATCAATGATATTAGATGCTTCGTATTTTTCGGTGTTTTCTAGAGCTTCACCGGTGGTTACACCAAATGAAAGAACCGAAAGTGCTAATAGAAGTATGGCAACTTTATACATGTTTTCGTCCTCTGTTTCTAAGTTTTTATTAGTTTGAAATAAACCGACACGGCGGCCGCGAAGAATAGTAAGTGAGAAAGAGCGGACAGACTGAAGGGATCCAATCTGCTCATGTCCGATCCCCTCCTGCGGCTTCCCAGTGTCCGCTTTTCTTTGACCCTGCTCGTTTCAGAAGCCCTGCCTCCTGCAGGCATTTCAGCGCACGGGTGACCGTGGGCCTGCTGAAGCCGCTTTCCGCCATCATCCCGGTGATGGTCAGATGACCGTTCCGGCGGAGCATGTCCAGCAGCACCTGCTCCTTTTCCGTCAGATTTAAAGTATCATTTAAAGTATCATTTTCTGCTTTTAAAGTATCATCCTGCGAGGACAGGTAATCCGCTTATTCTGTATAAGCGAGGCGCTCCACGGTCCAGTCCCGCAGCACATTGAGCATATCCGCGGCCGTTTTCCTCATTTCCGTATTAGCTGTCGCGCTGGATACGATAGCAGGCTTCTTCCCTGCTGTCAAGTCTCAACGGACAAAAGCGCTGTACTGCGGCAGGCGATTGTTTTTTGGATATACTTGTGATACAGTATCAGCATAAGCCGGAAAAACGGACTCAACCTGCAGTAGAGTTATCGATATCCCGCTGTTTTCATGGACTCAACCAACTGTTCGTGGTCATTTCAGCAGTCAGGAAATATACTGAGCCATGAAAGGAGGTGCCCGATATGGATCAAATCAAAGTGGGAAAATTCATAGCAGCTTGCCGAAAGGAACAGGGCATGACTCAGGCAA
>JAEESA010000314.1 GCA_016286115.1 Lachnospiraceae bacterium | reverse complement strand
GATCAGCGAGAAGGTGATCAACGAGATCGCGATATTGACGGCGAGCTGCGAATACATATCTTCAAAGAGCTCCGAGTCGTTGACCACGATCAGCGCGTACCACTGGTCCATGATCGGGCAGACGAATAACGTGCTCTTTTCATCATCCATCACATAGTTGAAATTCCCGTTTTGTGTTTCGAGGATCTTTTCAAGAATAGCGCTTCCATAATAATCCGTGATATTCTCTCCGTTGAAGGAGTCGTCCCGGTGCGCCACGATGAATCCGTCTTCATTCACCACAAGACCATACCCCTTGCCTGCGATATCGATGCCCTGCGTGACTTCCTTTACATGGTTTACGATCACGTCAAGACAGACGATATTCTGCGGCGCTGAAGGAGAGAGTTCTTCGTCGGCGGAGATGCATTTGGCGATCGTGATCACGACATAGCCGGTCTGCGCGTCCACATACGGGGAAACGATAACGACTTCTCCTGCGGCATCCACTGCAGCGCCATACCAGTCTCTTGTCATCGGCTCGTAATCCTCCGGCGGGATCCAACCGGAACCATCCATGTATTTTCCGTCGACAAAGGCGTAGATCCCGGTGAAGTTCTCGTCAAACTGCTCAAACTGCATCGTTGTCTGGTCGAGGAGGTATTGGTAGATCTCATCCAGAGAGGCTTCGTTTTTAACCATCAGATCGACCGAGTCCGCGGCCACCCGGAGCGTTGTCTGCGCAACAGTCAGATAGTTTTCGAGATCCGTGGCAAAGGACTTGACCTTGTCTTTTCCGTCTTCGTGTACGCTCGTCACGGACGCGTCATACAAAAGCTTCGTGTTATAGACCAGCGCAAATGTCATCAGAACAAGAGTGACGAAAACAGTAAAGAAGAAGTTGAGCCGGCTGACCTTCCCGGAATCCAGTTCTCTTTGCTTTTTCTTTACGTTCTGATAACGCACGGTGATCCCGTAGAGCATGATGATCACAAGAAGGATCAGAACGGCGGAGATCAGAAAGAGCGCAAGAACGATCTCAGAGGCAGAGGACAGACCGTCCCGCATCCAGGAGGCGATGAGATAGCCGCCGATGCAGCCGCCCAGGATCACAAAGGAAGCAAGGGCCTGGATCAGAGCCTGCAGCCGCAGCTCTCCCTCTTTTTTCGGGGCAGCTAATTCTCCCTGCGCAGCATATTCCTTTCCGGCAGCCCGGACAAAGAAGATCGGGATCAGGGAATAGAGGATCGTGCAATAGAAATAGGGGTTTAAGAGCTCACTGCTCCATTCGAAGCAGGAAGCGGTCCACATCCCGTACTGAACGATCAGAAACAGAAGGACAAGGAGCGGAAGACGAGGGAAAGCCACGTCTGTTTTTGACACGCCGCCCTGGGAAGGCGCGATCTTGCCGGCTTTGACGGCATGGTAATACAGGAGCTCCCTCATGCAGAAGACCATGGTCAGCGTGGTGAAGCCGACCTGCCAGAGGTTGTTTATGATGCCGCCAAACTGAATGTAATAGATAAAAAGAGGAATGTTCGTGGCAAGCGGCCATAACATCAGCGGATGAAAATACTTCTTTTCCGCACGCCGGAAATGAAAGACAGCGAGAAACAGGATGACGTAGGCGATATTCCATCCGAGATAGGCCGTGAACTCCGACACCTCGGGGTTGTCCTTCATGATCAGCGTATAGACTGTCCAATAATAATCGCTGAGGAAGTGCGAGAGGAAAAAGATGACCAGATAAAGATATCCGCGCTTCGGGAGTTCGATATATTTGAAGAGGCAGTACAAAAGTCCGATGACTGTACAGACCAGAGAAAATATATTTTCAAAATCTTTGATCGTCATAATAATAGTCATAATAAAATCTCCATACGGAGCCAAGTATATCAAAACTATCACACGTTCGCAACAAATTGCCTTTGCTCCCGCGTCTTGCGGAGCGGATGAAAAGATGGTATAATCAACGATTGACACGCGAAACACTGAAAACAACAAGAAAATAAAATCAATATTTCATAAAGAGGTATTCTATGGGTGCTGTAACGGAAACAAAGAGACTGCAGTTTGTGGACATGGTGAAGGGGATAGCGATCCTGTGTGTGGTCAGCGTTCACCTGGTCGCGCCGAGCTTATTTAGAAGCGGCATCGACCATATTATGGAGATCATGCTGGCCGCCTTCTTTTTCTTTTCCGGGTATTTCTATCGCCCCGGAAAAAAGAAGATCGGCGAGAACCTGAAAGCCAGAGCCAAAGCACTGCTGATCCCGTTTTTCAAGTATTCCCTGTTCTTCTGGGGTGTCGGGACGCTCTATCTCGTCAGCTCCGGGGGCGCTCCGATCAACGAAGCGTTATGCTGCCTTCGGAATTTCTACGGCGGCTGCATCTGGAACCGGACGATCCAGAACTGGTTTGGCTGGGAATACTATTCTCTTGGAAAACGCTATTTCTTCCTTGCGGATTTTTGGTTCCTGATCGCGATGATGCTGGCCAGCATTGTGTTCTTTATTATCGTGGACAGGGTGATCTATTCCAGATTGCGGACCCTGATTGCGGTGGCCGCGCTGTTTGCGGTGACCGGGATCTTAAGAGGCTTTGCGATCGACCTTCCCTATAACCTGCAGCTCGTACCGTTCTGGACGGCATTCATGCTGCTGGGCGCTTTGGCAGGGAACTTCTGTCTGTTTGAAATAGAAGCCCTGCAAGGGAAAAAGGAGTGGCTTTTCGGGCTCATCGCGCTTGCGGGCGGCGTCGCCATTGCCCTCGTTTTTCCGGCAAATTCGAATATATTCCGGGGCAGCTTTGCGGAGAACGAAGTGCTGAGCATGCTCCTAAGCATCGTGGCTTCGATCCTTGGCGTGTGGGGGCTTGGGATACTGTGTAAAAAGATTGAAGCGAAGGGGATCCGGGTGAAGGAGCTCGCCTGGCTCGGTTCGCATTCGCTGCTCATCTATCTTTATCATATGTTCTTTGCCTGGATCATCAGCATTATTACAGGTTTTTCCGTCATGTATCCGGAGGAACCGGATGTGAAAACCCTCCTTTTGAGTATTCTCATGACCGTGGCCTGTTTTACCCTATGCATCCTTCGCTATGTGCTTGGGGATATCATCACCGGGAAATTATCGAAGAACCCGGCGGCATGGGGGAAGGTCAGAACGGTGGTCTGCGCGGTCGTTTTAGGGGCGATCGCTCTCGGAAGTGCCTTTATGGGCTATCGCAGTGCGGAGCTCGGGCCGAAGGCGGAACTGGAGCTGAATAAAAAGATCCACGCTGCGGATCTCGATGGCCTGTTTACTGCCAATGATGTGAAGGATACGATCTATGTTACCGGTCATCAGAACCCGGATACGGATGCGGTCTGCTCCTCGATCCTCTGCGCGAATCTGCTTACGGCGCTGGGCCATGACGC
>JAEESA010000039.1 GCA_016286115.1 Lachnospiraceae bacterium | reverse complement strand
GCTCCGATATATTGGCGATCCTCTGCTTCCTTGCGGCAGTGGTCTTTTTTCTCGTCTGCCTGCTTTTGAAGGATACATTGGTGATCAATCTCGGGATACAGAGCTATCAGATGCTGTTCATCGCCTCCGCTGTCATCCTTGTAGGCGCCGGCCTTTTCTTCTCTTTCAAGATGACAAGGCTCCTGACCCTCATGCAGCAGGGGCTCAAGGTAGACGCGCAAAAGTCCGTGGCACAGCGCCCGCATGCAAATCTTTCCGTCCACGGTGAGATGGACCCGCAGGTGGTACGTACGCTCCTTGAAAAACAGGGCCTGACCCGGTGGTCCATGTATTATGAACAGATCTCCGAGATCTCGGACCAGATGCGCCAGATGGACACTTATCAGGAACGGCTGAATAACCTTCTTGTGAACAACGGGGCCGACACGCTCTATGACACGGAAGAGATCCTCGGGCAGGTCGAACAGTATATCTGCAAAAATGTGCGCGCTGTCCTGAATTTCATGGATGTGGCGGATGATGACGCTGCCGGCGAAGTGGGACAGAAGCTCGCGGTCTGCCGGGACGCAAATAAGGATCTTCTGGGACAGACGAGGGATTTCGTCTACGCGCTGGCGGAATACCTGAACGATCAGGGAGGAACCACCGACACCAGGATACTCGATACCTATAAGAATACGATTCTTCACTCGATCAAGGAGGGAGTCTTATGAAAAAGAAAGTCTTTGCTTTGGTTCTCGGAGCTCTGCTGGCCTTCTCCGGAACCGCCTGCGGCGGCATTTATGAATCGGGGACACCGACGCTGTCCGAATCGGAAGCGAAAACAGAGCTTGCCACTCTCCTGAAGAAGGTGGATGTCCGCCAGGTCACGAACCCGGTTCTAGACATCTATTCGGACGATCTTTCGGAAAGCGCGGCCCTTGCCGATATTGACACCTTTCCGATCACTGAGGCGGGCACCGGTGAGATCGACATCGATATCGCAGCCGCGACCGAGATGAGCGCCGACGCGCCGGACGACTGGCTGAACGTGGTCGCCAAACGTTTCAACCGTGAAGGTTACCGCATCGGCGATAAGAGTGTATCGGTTTCCATTCGTAAAATTACTTCCGGAGAAGTAGTTACCTATATCAATGCCGGGCTGTACCAGCCCAATGTCTATGTTCCGAGTAATTATGCCTGGGGCAAAATGCTCGAAGCCTCCGGCGTCGGGATCGAAAAGATCTCGGACCGCATCGCAGGCAACACGGCGGGGCTTCTCATCAAAAATGACGTTTATGATGAATTTAAGGCAAAATACGGCAATGCTACCGTGGCCAACGTGCTGGAAGCCGCCAACGCCGGGGATCTGACCTTTGCCTACACGAACCCCTACACCTCCAGCACCGGCTTAAACATCCTCTGCGCGATGCTGAAGGCCTTCGATCCGTCAGATCCGCTGTCGGATAAGGCCGCCAACGCCCTGCTGGAATACCAGAAGAACTCCCCGCCGGTCGCCTATACGACGGCGGTCCTACGGAATTCCGCCAGAAAAGGCCTGGTCAACGCCATGGTCATGGAGGAGCAGGCCTATGTAAACACGCCGGAGCTCAAAAGCTATGAATACATCCCCGCCGGGATCCGCCACGACCACCCTGTCTATGTATTCGACTGGGATACCGACGAGGAAAAAGAAGCGGCCGACCTTTTCGTCACCTACTGTCTGACGGACGAAAGCCAGTCGTCCGCCACGGAAAAGGGCTTTAACCGTCATGATGACTATAAGAGCCAGGATCCGGGGATGACCGGCACGGATTATATCTCGGCGCAGAAGATCTGGAAACAGAATAAGAACGGCGGAAAGCCGGTTGTAGCAGTGTTTGTGGCAGACGTGTCCGGTTCCATGGACGGCGAACCTTTGAATTCCCTCAAGAATTCGCTGATCAGCTCCTCCGCCTACATCGGCTCGGAGCATTCCATCGGGCTTGTGAGCTTTTCCAGCGACGTGACCGTCAATCTCCCGGTCGCACAGTTCGATGATAAACAGAGGGCATATTTCTCCGGGGAGGTAAAGGCGCTGACGGCAAACGGCGGCACGGCGACTTACGACGCAGTGCTGGTTGCCATGGATATGCTGGAAAAGGCGTTGGAGGAGAATCCGAACGCGAAACCGCTGCTCTTCGTCCTCACGGACGGGGACCAGAACCAGGGCTATGCTCTGAACCGGATCAGCGGCATCGTCGGCGGCCTGTCCATCCCGGTGTACACGATCGCATACAACTACGTGGACAACGGCGATCTCGAGGCCTTATCCGGCATCAACGAAGCGGCCACGATCAAGGCAGGGAGCGATGATATCGTGAACCAGTTACGGAATCTCTTTAATGTGCAGCTGTAAACATTTACTCGTCTTTGAACCGGGCTATATAGCAATCATCGCACAACTGTGTTTCTTTCTGCCTCAGGATAAGCGGTGAAACAAATCCCAAAGAGGGCCACACCGGCCCTCTTTTTATGCACAGCCCTTGCAAGGAATTATCCCGGCTGAAGCCGGGCACGGGCCGCGAGGGGAGCATAGTGGATAAATCCACTCTACTCGATCTTCACTCTTTATTCGATCGCCCTGCACAGACTGATCACGAGCACGTCGTCCGAAGATGGGCTCTTCACGAACACATCCGTCGTTTCGCACCGCCGGTAGATCCCGTCGTCCCCCATCTGCCAGGTGACGAGCTGCACCGTTTTCGCGCCGGAATGGTACTCGTTGAGAAGATTCTGCCGGGAGAAGGTCATCGCGAATTCCTCCCGGTCCTCCGGCGCCATCGTTGCCGCGCCGCCCCGGACCAGCTCTTCAAAGTCCCCCGTAGCGGGGCAGGACTTCGTCGTATAGTCATCATATGCCATCATATAGTAGGTATTTCTCGTCAGGTTGATGTAGATGATCATCGGATATTTCTGGAAGACCGCATCCATCAAAAGCTGCATCGCGTGCGCCGGTGTCTGGATCTCCAGAATATCCTGCGATTCCTTTTTCGCCTGATTGCTCGAACGGCAAAGCTCCACAAACGCTTCCCTCGGCATCGGCTTCGCGAAGAGATACCCCTGGATCTTCTTGCAGTCGCAGGTGCGTAAGAAACCGAGCTGTTCCTTTGTCTCCACGCCCTCCGCGATCGTATCCAGTTTCAGCCGGTTCGCGAAATAAAAGATACTCTCCAGCACGATCCTCTCTTTTTCCGCCTGGCAGTTGCTGCTCAGGAGCGAACGGTCGATCTTTAAGATGTCGATCGGCATGTCCTTGATGAACTGAAGCGAAGACAAGCCGCTTCCGAAGTCATCGATCGCCACCCTGATCTTCACGCCGCGGACGTTGCGGATCCAGGGTAGGATCGCGCTCTCTTCCGCCACCAGAGCGGATTCCGTGATCTCCACCTCGAAAAGGTCTGATGGGACCTCGTATTTTTCAAGAAGGCCGGTGAGGTGTTCGGAAAAATCATCCTCCTTCACATGCCAGCGTGAAAAGTTGACCGCGATCGGGATTGCTTTCTCTCCGAGCTCCTTCAGGGTCTTACAGACCTCTTCGGCCATGTACCAGTCCACCATCGTGATCGCGTCGGTTTCCTCAAGCTGTGGGATAAAATCCATCGGAGGCACGATCTTCCCGCTATCCTTGACCCAGCGCACCAAAGCCTCCGCGCTGACTAAGCGATCGGTCATCGCATCATACTGCGGCTGGTAGTATGCGCACAGCTCACGCTTCTCTATGGCCTTTTTGATCTCCTCAATGATGTTTTCCATACATTATCCTCAATTTCCAGCCCTTCAGATGCAGCCCTCGCCTTAAGCGATAGTAAAAAACCGGGACTCCCTGCTTCGGGTTCCCGGCCTGGTTTCAATGGGTAGGACAACCGCCTTGCGGCGTCCTTATCCGAAATAAAGAAAAACCAAATGGGACCTACAGGGCTCGAACCTGCGACCTTTCACACGTCAAGCGAATGCTCTCCCAGCTGAGCTAAAGTCCCACGCGCCTTGAAAACTACAACGCTCAATTAATTTAGCATAATTTCGCCGCAGTGTCAATCAGAAGAACTCCCATCAAAGATTTATGCCTAAAAATCTCTGTGAACAGCCCTTTTTTTCTGTTTTCATTCGAATAATTATAAGGTATAATTATTTCACATATATTTCTAATCAGGAGGGAAAAGAATGAAGAAACACACACTCAAGCTGAAAGGGCTGCTCGCCGCCTTTCTCAGCGCAACCATGCTGATCAGCCCCTCGGCTGTCGGCGCAGCAACCGTGACAGCGGCAGACGACGCGGCGCCTGTTGTCACCGGGGAAGGTGAAGCTGCAGCTGCTCAGCTCCCGGAAACCGGTCTGACCTATAAGGATGGTCTGACTGAAGTCAAGATGAAAGCTGAAGTCAAGCCCATCGAAGACAAAGGCCGTCTTACGGTCTCCTGGGAAGCCGTTCCGGGCGCCAAGAGTTATAAGCTTTACAAGCATTCTAAAGATACCGCGAACTGGGATCTTATGGCAGATTACAAGTCGCCCGAAACAACCTTCGACGACCCCACATTCCATGGTGACTACGACACTGCAACAGTTATTGACGCATTCCTCCTTCAGGCATTCAGCTCTGAAGATGCTTCCGGAGATGCTATCGGAAACTATGTCTCCGTTGCTGCTCCTTATCTTTTTGAAATAAGAACCGGTGACTCCACAAGTCAGGCGCTTTATGAATTCTCTGCCTGTATCGAAAATCCGGCCCTCACCTATAACCTCTATGCCGCCACTTCTTCCGGCGCATACACCGAAACCGCCAAAGACAGTATTCCTTCTCCGGGTCTGGTTTTGGATGAATACACAACTGAGGACGGTAAGACGATCAAGTCTGTGATCGCTGCCTATGACGAGCCTGTTCCCGGTTTCGAAGAAAACAAAACCTACTACGGACAGGTGACCGGCACCTATACCCTCGGCACACAGACCTTTACCTCTGTTCCTTCCAATGAGGTTTCCTTTACGGTCACCCAGCCCCAGCCCCTTTCCAAGGACACGATCTATACCTATGATATAGCAGGTCTTCTCCATACGAGCGACAATACTGCCAACCTGGCCCGCCTGGAACGTTATCTGAAGTTCGACGGTTCCGCTACGGCAGCAGACTATACACACCCCGGAACCGGCATGCCCGGCGTGGAAGGCGGATACGTGATCTTTACGGTCCCGAATGGTCTCAATCAGGCTTATACCGGTTTTGATCTCCAGGCCGCTACGGAACCGGAAGGCTCTTACACCAATGTGGATCATTTTGACATGAACAGTGTGATCAAATGCTCTACCGAACTTATGACAGGCTTTGAAACCTGGGCTGTCTTCTCCACAAAATTTACTTCCCTGATGGATGGCAAGCTCCGCTACTTCCAGATCGTTCCTGTCGGCGGAACCCAGATTAAAACCAGTCCCTGCGCGGGTATCATTCTTCCCGATTGGGTACAGGATGTGACATTTAATGCCATCAACGCGAAAAAAGGCAAACTCACCTGGCGTCATGACGACTGTGTGCAGAACTATGAGATTTACCGTTCCAATAATCCTGCTGAGAACTACACAGAAGAAACGAAATATGATCTTAGTGGTTACACAAAGATCGGATCGGTCAGCGCCAAGAAAAAGACCATTAACCAGGGCGGCATCAAATATCATCAGTTCAAGGACAAAAAAGTCCCCAGTGCCGATAAATACTACTATTATGTAGTCAGACCCGTTTTCTCCGGCAGCGCCTACAGCGAGATCGATCTGAGTTCCGAGCCGGTGGAAGGCAAGGGCGATGTATCCCATTCCAAAGTGAAATCCCTGAAAGCCACGGCAAACGGCCTGACCTCCGTTAAATTGGAATGGAAGGGTCTGAAGAATGTATCCACTTACACGATCTATCGTGGCGGCGAATTTTTGGACGAAGTGAGCGTCCCCAAGAAGAAACAGACCAAGCCGCAGACGTATGAAGACAAGACCGTAAAGCCCGGAAAAGGATATATTTATTCAATCCGCCCCGGCAATAAGGAAGGCGAAGAGGGCAAGAGCACCAAGAGCAACAAGGTGGACTGCGTACCCCAGCCGATCACCAACCTGAAAGCTGATTACAGAACTGCAGGACAGGGCGCTCATCTGTCCTGGAACTTCAATAATACCGACAAGACTTCCTGCGAGAACTCGAAATACACCTACACATTCCAGGTCAGGATCGACAGCGGCGCATGGGCAGAGGTTAATACCAATTCATGGGATGACACCTCCGCTCTGAATCTCGGCGCTGCCAGAACCTACGGCGTACGCGTGTTGATCAAAAACGGCGGCACCGATGTCTGCGCTTCCGCTGAGGTCACTACAAAGTATACTTCTTCCGGCAACCTGACTGTCTATATTGAGAACAAGGTAGACACGATCAGCTTCCCGTACCAGAACACCATTAAGGTCGGACAGAAGGCCGTTTACTATGCATACAGCGATTCCCAGGCAGCCATGAACGTCGTCTGCACCTCCGGCGGCGGCGCTGTAACCCTCGGACAGACCGCTGTGAAAGACAAACCGGGCAAATCCGGTTTAAGGATCGAATTCGGCGGCGCTGCTGTCGGCACACAGGTCTTCGAACTTCGGACCAGTGACGGCGCTGTACGCCAGTTCACCATCAACGTAACGCAGTAATTGAGCAAGGGCATAAAACCCTGCTCATCGCCCGCTTCGCTTCCGGCTTAAGCCGAAAACAGTCCTTTCGCGGGCATACAAGCAAAATAATAAGAGGCCGTCGCAAATGCGGCGGCCTCTTTTAGTTTCAGGTTTCTACTCCCCGATCACATCACTCATATCATAAAGCCCGGGTTCTTTTTGGGCCAGGAATGCGGCAGCAGCGATCGCGCCTTTTGCGAAGACCGCCCGGGAAGTCGCGGTGTGGCGGATCTCGATGACCTCGTCCGTTCCGGCGAAGAATACAGAGTGTTCGCCGACAATATTCCCACCGCGGATGGCGGAGATCCCGATCTCTTTGCGATCTCTTTTCTTTCTGTCCCGGCTCCGGTCAAAGACCGATTCGTACTTTCCGTCCATCGCGTCGTTGATCGAGTCATAGATCGCGAGCGCCGTTCCTGACGGAGCATCCAGCTTCTGGTTATGATGCTTTTCCAGGATTTCGATATCAAAACCCGCCGGATCCAGGATCTTCGCAGCCTTCTGCACCAGATCCAAAAGAAGATTGATCCCGAGCGACATGTTCGCGGACTTCAGCACCGGCACGATCTCGGCTGTCTTCTTCATATCTTCAAGCTGCGCGTCCGAAAGCCCTGTCGTACAAAGGACCACCGGCAGCTTCTTTTCCCGGCACCAGGAAAGCAGCCCATCAACAGCACCGGCCGTTGAAAAATCGATAATGCAGTCCGCTTCCTCTTTCACTTCCGGAAGCGCGGTATACACCGGAAACGTTCTTTTTTCATCGGTCTGAAACGAATCCACGCCTGCGACGATCTCCACTTCCGAACCCGAAGCGAGTTCCGCGATCATCCGCCCCATCCGGCCGTTGCAGCCGTGCATGATCACTCTTGTCATAATAATCCATACTCCTTCATTACGCGTTTCAGGACTTCCTTATTCTGCTCTTCCATCCCGACCAGCGGCATCCGAAGGGGGCCCACATTCATGCCCATCATGTTCATGGCTTCCTTGATCGGTCCCGGGCTCACCTCCATAAAGAGGGCCTTCACAAGATCCAAGCCCTTAAACTGGAGCCTGCGCGCGGTTTCGATATCGCCGTCCAGGAAGGCGCGGACCATATCATGCACATCCTTCGGCGCTATATTGGACCAGACGGAGATCACGCCGATGGCGCCGACTGCCAGGAGCGGCAGCACCAGGGCATCCTCTCCGGAATAAAGCTCCAGTTTTCCGTCGGTCAGATACATAGTGCGCTCTGCCTGCTCAAAATTCCCCGTGGCGTCCTTTAAGCCCACAATATTGCTTTTTGTCTTGAAAAGCTCTGCCACGCTCTCCGCCGCGATATTCGTCCCGGTCCTGCCCGGCACGTTATAAAGGATCAGCGGCAGCTTCGTCTCATCCGCCACGCGGCTGTAATGCGCGATCAGCCCCTTCTGCGTCGCTTTATTGTAATACGGGGTCACAAGAAGCGCTGCTTCCGCGCCCGCTTCTTCCGCTTCCTTTGTCAGCTGGATCGCGGTATTGGTCTCGTTGCTGCCGGTACCGGCCACCACCGGGATCCGGTGTTTCGTAAACTCGACCGCCGCGCAGATGACCTTATGATGCTCTTCCATGGTCAGCGTTGCGCTTTCCCCCGTGGTCCCGGCGATGATGATCGCATCGGTCCCACCGTTGATCTGATCCTCGATCAGTTCTTCGAGTTTGTCGTAATTGACGCTCCCGTCTTCATTCATCGGTGTGACCAGCGCCACACCGGCTCCTTCAAAAATAGCCATGTTTCTCCCCTCTCCTACTTTTCACTCTTAATGTCGTAAACCTCTGTTGCCAGCTCCCTTACCTTCTCATTGAGCGTCCGGCCCGTCAGGACCACGGTCTGATCCGCATCACAGACCTCAACGACCGCTTTCAGTTCATCGAAGCTGATCACGCCGTTGTCGAGGATCCCCAGAACCTCGTCCAGCACCAGCACGCTGCATTCTCCGGTCTGCAAAACCTTCTTCGCGTAGTTGATGCCGTTTCTCATATTGATCCGTTCTTCCTTCTGTTCCTCTTCGGTCAGGCTGTCGTAATTCTTATCGTTCTTCTCGAAACGGAAAAACTTGATCTCCGGCTCAAGCCGCTTAAAAAACGGATTTTCCACCAGATCCCTGTCCTTCAAAAACTGGATGATATACACCGTTTTCCCCTGATTTGCGAGACGGAGGCCGCTTCCATACGCAGCTGTCGTCTTGCCGCGGCCCTCTCCGTAATACACCAGCACTCTGCCAGAAACCATACCTGTTCCTCCCGAACAATAATTCACAAAAATTCACATTATGAATAAACGTAACACAGTTCCCTTGAAAACGCAAGAATCTGTGGTATTATAGTTACTGTTCATCGCCGAGCCACGCACTGTCTTCGTTTCACTACGGTCCGCGCTAAACCGACGTCCACCGGACGTCGAGCGCCTGCGGGGCTGCGGCCCAAGAAAGATACGGTGTAGGCAACAGGCGCATTGGAATGCGCGTTAGCGCCGCGCCTGTTGCGTTAAGGAGTAAACATTATGATAGAAGAAAGAAAAGATATACGAAATATCGCGATCATCGCCCATGTTGACCATGGCAAGACCACTCTCGTGGACGAGCTCTTAAAGCAGAGCGGCGTGTTCCGCGAAAATCAGGCGGTCCTGGAACGGGTGATGGATTCCAACGACATCGAACGGGAGCGCGGGATCACGATTCTCTCGAAAAACACGGCTGTATTCTATAAAGATGTGAAGATCAACATCGTCGATACCCCGGGACACGCGGATTTCGGCGGCGAAGTGGAGCGGATCCTCAAAATGGTGGACGGCGCCGTCCTTCTCGTGGATGCCTTTGAAGGCGTCATGCCGCAGACCAAATTCGTGCTGCAGAAAGCGCTGGAATTAAATCTTCCCGTGATCCCCTGCATCAACAAGATCGACCGCCCGGAAGCCCGGATCGCTGAGGTTGAGGATGAGATCCTCGAGCTCTTCATGGATCTGGACGCGGATGATGAGCAGCTGGACGTGCCCTTTGTCTATGCTTCCGCCCGTTTCGGCTACGCGACAACAAAGCTCAGCGTGAAATCCAAGGATATGACTCCTCTTTTTGAATCGATTCTGAACGGCATCCCCTGCCCGAAGGGTGATCCGGAAGCGCCGCTGCAGCTTCTGATCAGCACGATCGACTACAACGAATATGTGGGCCGGATCGGCATCGGAAAAGTGGACAACGGCGTGATCCGTGTCAACGGAGACTGCCTTGTCGTAAACCACCATGATCCGAACCGCCAGGAAAAAGTCCGGATCAGCAAGCTCTATGAATTTGACGGATTGAATAAGATTGACGTATCGGAAGCAAAGATGGGCGCCATTGTTGCCGTTTCCGGCATCGCGGACCTGAGCATCGGGGACACGATCTGCTCCGTTGACGCAGCAAAGGCAATTCCCTTCCAGAAGATCAGCGAGCCCACGATCGCGATGAACTTCCTCGTAAATGACAGCCCGCTGGCCGGCACCGAAGGAAAATACGTGACCAGCCGCCATATCCGTGACCGCCTGTATAGGGAGCTCCACACCGACGTGTCCCTGCGGGTCGAGGACACCGATTCCCCCGACACCTTCAAGGTTTCCGGGCGCGGCGAACTCCACCTTTCGGTCCTGATCGAAAACATGCGGCGGGAAGGCTATGAATTTGCGGTCAGCAAGGCAGAGGTGCTTTATAAAACAGATGAAAACGGGAAGAAGCTCGAGCCCATGGAATACGCCGTCATCGACGTACCGGATGAATTCTCCGGCGCCGTCATCAGCGCGCTTTCCCAGAGAAAAGGGGAGCTCGTGAACATGGGCGATGCGCCCGGCCGCTACAAACGCCTCGAATTCAAGATCCCTTCCCGCGGGCTCATCGGCTATCGCGGCGATTTCCTGACCGACACGAAGGGCAACGGGATCCTGAACACGATCTTCGAAGGCTATGAACCCTTCAAGGGTGAGATCACCTACCGCCGCACCGGTTCGCTCATCGCCTTTGAGGAAGGCGAATCCGTCACCTACGGCCTTTTCAGCGCGCAGGACAGAGGAACCCTCTTCATCGGCCCCGGCGAAAAGGTGTATTCCGGCATGGTCATCGGCCAGAGCAGCCGCGCGGAGGACATCGAGCTCAACGTCTGCAAAAAAAAGCATCTGACGAACACCCGCTCCTCCTCGGCTGACGAAGCCCTGACGCTGGTTCCGCCGAAGATCCTGAGCCTGGAGCAGGCGATCGACTTCATCGACGTGGACGAGCTCCTCGAAGTCACGCCCGAGTCCTTACGCATCCGGAAACGGATCTTGGATCCGACACTGCGGAAGAGGGCGAGTTTCCAGAATAAGGGATAATTTATTAAAGAAAGGCTCCGCCCTGCAATACATTGTCGACAAGCAGACCGTTGGACGCTACTCGTTACTGGCGTACGAGCACTTAGCGACCGTTCTTTGGTCGCTTACGTGCGATCCCGACCAGCCACTTAACGAGATCAGCTTGCTGATCGAGTTTAGTGAGGTGGGGTAATGAGTACAAGCCGGAAGGCGCAGTACGAATTTAGTAACGTAAGTAAGCGTCCTCGAGCAAAAGCGTGTCTGCGGTCGATGATGTGTTGCAGGGCGGAGCCGGTTTGATCAACTCTAATGACTTATTTGTAGTTCTCTTTAATTCTCTCCAGCGCCTTCGCCGTGTTCTCATGCGTCCCGAAGGCGGTCAGCCGGAAATACCCTTCGCCGGCCGGTCCGAAGCCGGAACCGGGTGTCCCGACCACATTGGCGCGGGAAAGCAGGTCATCAAAGAATTCCCAGGAAGTGAGATTGTTCGGAGTTTTCAGCCAGATATAGGGAGCGTTCACGCCGCCGTAGACTTCAAAGCCGAGCGAGGTGAGCCCTTCCCGGATCACACGGGCGTTTTCCATATAATAGGAAACCAGGCCCCTGATCTCCTGCTGGCCGGCGTCGGTGTATACGGCTTCCCCGGCCCGCTGGATGATGTAGGGGGCTCCGTTGAATTTCGTACCGTGGCGGCGCGCCCATAAGGAATGGAGCGGCGTGCCGTTCACCTTCAGATCCTTCGGGACGACCGCGTAGCCGAGACGCACGCCGGTAAAGCCCGCGTTTTTCGAAAAGCTCTTCAATTCGATGGCGCACTCTCTCGCCCCTTCGCATTCATAGATCGAATGCGGCACATCTTCTTCACTGATATAGGCCTCATATGCGCCGTCGTATAAGATCACGGCACCGACCTTCGCAGCATAATCCACCCAGGTCTGCAGCTGCGTCTTCGTCAGCGTTGTCCCCGTCGGGTTGTTCGGAAGGCAGAGATAAATGAGATCCGGGGTCTCCTTCGGGAATTCCGGAACGAAGCCGTTCTCTGCCGTGGCAGGCATGTAGATCACGTTCGTCCATTTTTCCTGCTTCTGGTCATAGTCCCCGCACCGGCCGGCCATCGCGTTGGAATCCACATACACCGGGTACACCGGATCTGTTACGGCAATGCGGCAGGACAGGTCAAAGATCTCCTGGATATTGCCGGAGTCGCTTTTCGCGCCGTCGGAAACAAAGATCTCATCCGCTTCGACCTTGCAGCCGCGTTTCTGATAATCGGTTTTCGCGATCGCCTCCCGTAAGAACGCATAGCCGAGGTCAGGAGCATATCCATGGAAGGTTTCGGCCTTTCCCATCTCATCCACAGCCTTATGCATGGCCTCGAGGATCGTCGGCGTCAGCGGCTGCGTCACATCTCCGATCCCCAGACGGATGACTTCCTTATCCGGATTTGCCTCCGTAAAGGCGGCAACTTTTTTTGCGATCGTACTGAAAAGATAGCTTCCCGGTAACTTTAAGTAGTTTTCATTCACTTTAACCATGATTTAATATCTCCTTTATTATATTTTCTTTTTATTTTTCTGCACCATATTTCCGTGCGATCCGTTCAAAGGGAAGTGCCCCTCCAAATATATCCAAAGCGCTTCCGATTGTAACATCAACCTTATTTGATCCTACTTCTTTAATCTTGATTAAATCCTCTTCGTTTTGCACTCCTCCGGCATAGGTGACCGGGATCGGAGAGTATTGACCGAGCAATCGGACCAGATCCTCTTCGATCCCGGACCGCTTGCCTTCCACATCCACCCCATGAACCAGAAATTCGCATGCATGTTCCGCCAATTCCGTCAACAGTGGTTCTCCTACTTCTTCAGACGTAATATTCTGCCACCGGTCTGTGGCGACAAAATAGGAGTCCTTTACTCTCCGGCAGGAGAGATCCAGCACCAGCCGCTCCCGTCCGGCCGCTTTTTCCATTTCAAGGAGCCTCTCACGGTCGACCTTCCCGCCTGAAAAGACATAGGAGGTCACGATCACCGCGCTTGCTCCCGCCTGAAGAAACTCCGATGCGTTCTCCGGCGTAATGCCGCCTCCGACCATCAATCCGCCGGGATACGCCCTCAGCGCAGCCACCGCCTCGGCCCTGGTCGCCTCATACTCCTTTGTGCCGGCCTTATTCAGGAGGATCACATGGCCGCCGGTCAGAGCATATTCCTTATATAAAGAAGCATAATACGCCGCGCCCTTTTCGGAAACAAAGTTCTCCTCGGCCTTCTCCCCTGCCAGCGAAGACCCGACGATCTGCTTCACGCTGCCGTTATGAATATCAATACAGGGCCGAAACCTCATGACGCGCACCTCTTAATCACAGAATTGTGTTACAATATCAGCGGCCTGCCAGCACGTTGAATTGTACAGAATTATTCTTATGATACCATATATAAATAAGAACAGAAACCCTTTACTTCCCCTGTCTTGTTTGATAAAATCTTAAAAATATTATAATTTGCAATAGAAAGGAGTGTGAAATGGGTACAATTATTGGAGAGGGAATTACCTTTGATGATGTTCTTCTGGTTCCGTCCTATTCCGAGGTCACACCGAATATGATCGATCTCACGACGAGGCTGACCCCGAAGATCCAGCTGAACATCCCGATGATGAGCGCTTCGATGGATACCGTTACCGAGCACCGCATGGCGATCGCCATGGCCCGCCAGGGAGGGATCGGGATCATCCACAAGAACATGACGATAGAGGAACAGGCCGATGAAGTCGACAAAGTAAAACGTTCCGAATACGGTGTTATCACTGACCCCTTCTCCCTGTCGCCCGACCGCACTCTTGCCGATGCTGATGATCTGATGGCAAAGTTCCGTATTTCCGGCGTTCCCGTGACCGAAGGCCCGAAGCTCGTCGGGATCATCACAAACCGTGACCTGAAGTTCGAAGAAGACTATTCCCGAAAGATCAGCGAATGCATGACCCCGGCAGAGGATCTGATCACTGCCCGCGAGGGGATCACGCTGGAGGAAGCCAAGAAGGTTCTGGCTGACGCCCGCAAGGAAAAGCTGCCGATCGTGGATGAAAACTTCCATTTGAAAGGTCTCATCACGATCAAGGACATTGAAAAACAGATCAAATATCCGAATTCCGCCAAGGATTCCATCGGCCGCCTTCTGTGCGGAGCCGCCGTCGGAATCACCGATAACATGATGGATCGCGTCAGTGCGCTGTATAACGCCCATGTGGACGTGATCGTCGTGGACAGCGCGCACGGACATTCCAAAAACATCGGAGACGCTGTCCGCCGCATCAAAGCCGCCTATCCGGATCTTTCCGTGATCGCCGGCAATGTTGCCACAGGAGAAGCCACACAATTCCTCATCGAAGCCGGTGTAGACGCTGTGAAGGTCGGGATCGGTCCCGGCAGCATCTGCACAACCCGCGTGGTCGCCGGTATCGGCGTTCCGCAGATCTCAGCAGTCATGGATTGCTACTCCGTTGCCAGAATGTACGACATTCCGATCATCGCCGATGGCGGGATCCAGTATTCCGGAGACATGACAAAGGCCATCGCTGCCGGCGCGGACGTCTGCATGATGGGAAGCATCTTCGCGGGATGCGACGAGTCCCCCGGAGAGTTCGAGCTCTATCAGGGCCGTAAGTTCAAGGTGTACCGCGGCATGGGAAGCCTGGCCGCAATGGAAAAGGGAAGCAAGGACCGTTATTTCCAGCAGGATGCGAAAAAGCTCGTTCCCGAAGGCGTGGAAGGACGCGTCGCCTATAAGGGCAGCGTGGAAGACACGATCTTCCAGCTCGTCGGCGGCTTACGCTCCGGGATGGGCTACTGCGGAACGAAGACGATCCGCGATCTCCAGAAGAATGGCCGGTTCGTAAAGATCTCTGCCGCCTCCCTGAAGGAAAGCCACCCGCACGACATCCATATCACAAAAGAAGCGCCGAACTACAGTATCGACGAGTAATCGAAACGGGAATGATGAGCCTTTCATCATTCCCGTTTTTTATGCGTTGATATTTGCAAAAATATCAGGTAAAGTATTTCGAAACCTCTGCGTCCAGGTGTCATGGCTGCTGGCATAAGCAAAGCCCCTGTCGGCCATCTCCCGGGCTTTTTTTTCGTCCAAAAGCAGAGCCAGCACTTTATCCGGCAGCTCCGCGGTCTCTTTCAGTGAATAGCGAAAGAGCTCCCGGTTCTCGGGGAACCGTTCCGAAAGATAGGAAGAATCATCCGTTACGACAAGGCTTCTGGCCAGTTGCCCGTTAAAGATCCGTTCATGCGCCCCGGCCTTGAACCACGTCTCCGTCGAAAAGACCACCTTCGCCCTGTTCATTTCATACAAGACCTCCGCCAGGGGGATCACCCCGCCAAGGGTCAGGTTCGGATGCGACGCATACTCCGTTTCCTCCCAGCCCCTTCCGTATACCGTCACATCGATCCCTCTCTCCAGAAAACGGAGGATCGCCTGCTCTCTGAAATAGGAAACGGCAAAGGATTCCAGAAACCGAAGCCGTACGATCTCTTTCTTCAGTTCTTCATCAGAAAATCCGATCGATATTTCATTAAAATACCGCTCTATCGTTTCTTCCGTGGTGTACTCCGGCTCCTCTGTCAGCGCCGAAAGGATGCTCCGACAGGCCTTTAAGGCATCATAACGATCCACCGAAGAAAGGTCCGGGATCAGGCCCTGCGCCTCGATCCGGGACAGATTTCCGGCATATAAAACACTGATCGGGCGGTCTTTGAGGTCGGGATGCGGGATCGGCGCCTCCAGACCCCCGTGCGGGAAGAAAACTACGTCTTTAGTAGTAGAATAGAACTTTTTCAAAAAATCAATGTGCCTGCGATCGATGACCAGAAGGGTCATCCGTTCCGGCACGTTTTCCCATTTCGCATCAAAATGAAAGGGGTGGTCTAAGATCAGATGATAGACCGACAGCGAAAAGACGTCCCAGATCGAGCCGCCCTTTTCGTCAAGAGAATAATTGAGGCCCAGAAAGTTACAGCAGAGCCCTGCCGAGAACGCACCCTCCGAAAGCCCGCGTTTCAGCTCCTCGGAAGGTTCTTCCTCCGTATCGACCGTAACCGTCTCCACTCCGAGCTCCCGCAGCGACCGTTCAAAGATCGTGGTAAAGAAATCCAGAACGACACCGCCGCCCCGGAATAAAAGCATCTTTTTCATAGGATCTTCTCCAGCCTGGCGCGAATGGTGTGCTCTTTTATCAGTCTCTGATACCCGTTCTCCGCGATCCTTCGCCGTTCCTCTTCATGGGAAAGGTAGAACACGGCGAGCTCCTTCAGTTCCCCGAGCTCCTGATAAGCCACCACTTCTTCCATCGGCGTAAAGCATTCCGGCAGCTCCTCCCGCCAGTTTGTGATCAGAAAGCCTCTGCAGCCCACGATATCAAAGATCCGAAGCGGCAGGCCGGTACGAATGCACTGCAGCGTAATGTTCAGGTTAATCTTCGAGGACGCGAAAACGCGCGGCATTCCGGTCTCGTAATCAACGTATGGATGGAACCAGGCCTTCGCCAGCCGTTCGTCCTCCCCGCCGCCGAACACATGCACCTCACCGGCGCCGGAAAGCATGGAAAGCGCCAGAAACCGCTCTCTTGCCGTTACTTCCCTTGCCAAAAGGAAAGCGCACTCCCTCTTTCCGATGGACGCCTTCCCTTTAGACGCCCTCCTGTAGTCCTCATTGATATCGGAGATCACCTCGTCTGTCAAAAGCTCCGGGATCAGGTAGCACGAACTCACCTTCATCTGCGCGGAAAGCACCCCTTCAAACCACCCCCGCTTATACTCCGGCAGGGCCGACATATAGTAGGAGAACTCATTCTGATAGAGCCTTCCCACCATGGAGATGTCATACACAAAGGTGTCCGCGATCTTTTTCTCGGAAGGAACGCTTGCAAG